>JAFTZZ010000201.1 GCA_017460905.1 Acidaminococcaceae bacterium
ATACTTTCGATAATAGGCGCTTCCGTATTGTACTGCCGGATATTTTCCGCCAGGCTGGTACGGGTCAGCAGCGAGCTCTGGTCCGACTTCGTAAAGAAGAACATATCGGCGCGGTCCAGATGGCTCAGCGGTTCGCGCAGGATACCGCGGGGCAGCAGATAGCCGTTACCGAACAGGTTCAGCGTATCCACAAGGACGATATCCAGGTCGCGGTTTAACTGCCAGTGCTGGTAACCGTCGTCCATGATGATGACTTCCGCATTCATTTCTTCTACGGCATAACGGCCGGTCACATCGCGGTTCTTGCCGATGACCACCGGGATACCCGGCATCATCTTGGCCATCAGGTACGCTTCGTCACCGGCTTCATAGCTGGTCATATAGATCTTTTTGCCGTCAGAGACCACGCCCAGCGGCTTATCCCAGTGGGAACGGTATCCGCGGTTCAGGATCACCACGCGGTATCCCATATCCCTGATGATCATGGCGACCCGCTGCGCGGTAGGAGTCTTGCCGGTACCGCCAACAGTAATGTTACCGATGGAGATAACGCAGCAATCCAGCTTGCGTCTGGGCAAAAAACCGGCCTCATACATCCACAGGTTGACCCGGGCGCCAAAGCCGTACACATAGGACAGGCCCCGCAACAGACCTAACAGGATAAAGGCATACCAGGGACGCTCCGGCGCATGGGCCAGATGGAAGATATACTGGATAATGGCGGCGCCGTGCTTCAGGCCGCCGCCGCCGGCATCGTTAAAGTTACGGGTATTGATAGGATATTCTTTGGTATACGCGCGGGGTACGGAGGCTTTTTCCAGCAGATCCGTCAGGTAATGCATGGTATTCAGGGCCGCGCCGCGGTTTTCCCGGATGACCTGGATGGAGGCGTCGCCCATTTTCTGCCGTAGCGCATCATCCCCAGCAATCTCCAAAAAGGCCTGGGTCAGCCCGTTGGAATCGGGAACCATGCGGCAGGCGCCCACCTTGCTCAGCAGCGAGTAGGAATCCTTGAAGTTTTCCATGCTGGGGCCTACTAAAATCGGTTTGGCATGGGCCGCCGGCTCCAGTACGTTATGGCCGCCGTGGTGCATCAGGCTGCCGCCGATGAAGACGATGTCGCCTACGGCATAGATACGCCCCAGCTCACCGATGGTATCGATCAGGACCACCGGATATTCAGGACGTGTGCCTGTCATTTCTTTCAGTTTGGAACGGTAGCCCGTTTCATACCCGAACTTGCTGTTCAGCCGCTTGATTTCATCCGACCGGTTGGTTTTGCGGGGCGCGATGATCAGGCGGGCTTTCGGATATTGCTTACGCAGCTCTGTAAAAGAGGTCAGTACCGCTTCCTCTTCCGGCGGATGGGTAGAACCCGCCACGATGACAGGGAAGGCGTCCGCGCCCAGACCGAGCTCTGTTTTATAGGTCGCCAGATCCTCCGGGGTAACCTCCGCGTAGGTCTGGTCAAATTTCGTGTTGCCGGTAACAAAGATCTTTTTGGGATCTGCCCCCAGATGGGTAATATAATTCGCGTCAATACTGGACTGCATGCAGAAACGGCTGACCGTACGCAGCATATCCCGCCAGATACTGAACAGGTACCGGTAGTTCTTCACGGATTTTTCGGAGATACGGCCGTTGACCATCATCACCGGGATATTCCGTTCCCGGATGGCCCGCAGGAAATTAGGCCATAATTCGGTTTCTACCGGCATGAAGATTCCCGGATGTACCCGGCGCACAACGGATTCCGCCACCCAGACCAGGTCCAGCGGAAAATAAATGATGGCATCCGCTTCCGGAATAATCTGCCGCGCCATATTATAGCCGCCTACGGTAAACGCCGATACCAGGACCTTGCGCTCCGGCATGATTTTCTTGATTTCTTTGACCAGCGGGCTGGTAGCTACGATCTCACCGACCGACGCGCCGTGGATCCAGATGCAGTTTGAATTCACCACGTTATCGATCTCAGACCGGCGCACCAGTCCCATGCTCTGCCGGAAACGGGTCGCAAAGCCCTTTTCCGTGGCCAGCCGGTACAGATAATACGGCAGTACCAGGATGATAAAAACCAGGATACCTAAAATATTGTACAGAATATACATGGATTACGTTCAGCTCTCTTCCTCGTTATTACGGTACTGGATCTGATACAGATGCGCATACAGACCGTTTTTCTCCATCAGCTCTTCATGATTTCCATCTTCCGCCAGCCGGCCTTTGTCCATGACCAGGATGCGATCCGCGTTTTTGATAGTGGACAGCCTGTGGGCTATGATGATCGACGTACGTCCCACCATCAGCCGGTTCAGGGCCTCCTGCACGATCCGTTCGCTCTCTGTATCCAGGGCGGAGGTCGCTTCATCCAGGATCAGGATGCGCGGATCTTTCAAAATCGCGCGGGCAATGGCAATTCGCTGCCGCTGTCCGCCGGAAATATTTACGCCCCTGTCCCCCAGCATCGTTTCATAGCCCTGGGGCAGCTTCATGATGAACTCATGGGCATTGGCCGCTTTTGCCGCCGCTTCGATTTCTTCTTTCGTGGCATCCAGGCGTCCGTATAAAATATTGTCATACACAGAGCCGTTGAACAGGATTGTTTCCTGAGGCACGATACCCACCTGGTTGCGCAGGGAATCCAGCGTAACATGACGGATGTCGGTCCCGTCAATCCGGATGATCCCCGAATCGCAGTCATAAAACCGGGGCAGCAGGCTGGCAATCGTCGATTTGCCGGCGCCGGAAGGCCCTACCAGGCCCACTGCCTGTCCGGGCTTTACGGTAAAGCTCAGGTCATGGATAATTTCGTCGCCTGTATTATAAGAGAAGGCAACATGCTCAAACGCAACGCTCCCGGTCACAGCCGGCAGGACTTTGGCATCCGGCAGGTCCTGCACCTCTTCCGGCAGGTCCAGCACATCAAAGACACGCTGGGCCGCCGCCAGCGCTTTTTGTATATGGCCGCTGGTGCGGGTAATCCGCTTGATGGGATTGGAAATGTTGACCGCATAGGCCAAAAAGGCAACCAAAGAGCCGGCCGTCGTTTCCCCGGCGATAACATTATTTCCGCCGTACCAGAGGATCAGGGTGACTCCTAAGGCCGCCACAAATTCAATGGTAGGCGTAAGGGTTGCCATATAACGGGCATTTTTCAGGTTAGCTGCAAGGTTTGCGGCATTTTCCCTGTCAAAGCGTTCAATTTCGTACCGTTCCCTGACAAAGGACTTGACCACCCGGGCAGAAGCGACAGATTCCTGCAGGACAGAAGTAATATCCGCCGTTGCTTCCTGGATCTGTCCGCCGGACCGGCGTATCTTCTTACCGAAGAAATTCATAAAATACAGCACGACCGGAAACGTAAGCAGCGTAAAAATCGTCAGCTTCCAGTCCAGATAGATCATCGCGCAGACAGAGCCTGCCAGGATAAAACTTTCTGTTACCAGCTCTACCGTATTATCAACCATAGCGCCCTGCAGGGCGTTCACGTCATTGGTCACATAACTCATAATAGTCCCTGTCTTGTTTTTGTCATAAAAGGACATGGACAGGCGCTGCAGCTTACGGAACACTTCACTGCGGATGTCAATGATAACATGCTGTCCAACCCAGCTCATGAGATAGTTCTGCCCGTACAGGAAGATACCCCTGAGCAGGAAGATGACAACGATGCTGGCCGAAATCATATTCAGCATATGAGAATCCTTTGCGGAAAGCACCTTGTCGATCATATCCCGAAAGATCCAGGGCAGGTACAGATTGCCGCCCGCCGCCAGCATGGTGCATACCAGAGCGGCAAACAGCACATGTAAATATGGCCTGATATAACTTAAAATCCGTTTGTACAAATTCATTGAAACTTCGAAACTCCTTATAGGAAACTTTTATATTATTTGATGAACCGTCTTCTGGCCGTGTTCCCGTGCCATGCGCAGCACCAGCTCCGCCACCCGTTTCACCGCGCCCGGTTCCCCCAGCTTTTCCCTGACTTCCTGCAAATCCTTTTTTAACTGGCGGTACCGTTCCGGCTCCAACAGCTCCAGCGCGGTAGACGCAATCTTTTCCGGCGTACAGTCGTCCTGCAGCAGCTCCGGTTCTATCAGGCGGCCTGCGACGAGGTTCGGCAGGCCGATATGGGGGATCTCCACAACGCGTTTGGCAATCCAGAAGCTGACCGGCGACGATTTGTACAAAATCTCACAGCCCAGGCCGCACAGGGCGGCTTCCAGCGTTACGGTGCCGCTGGTGGCAATGGCAAAATCCGCCACGCTCATCACATCGTAATTATGCCCCTCGGTGAGCCTTACCTCCACCCCGGCCTCCCTGGCCGGTA
>JAFTZZ010000202.1 GCA_017460905.1 Acidaminococcaceae bacterium
GTTAATGCGCTGCTGTCTTAACCGGAAAGATAACCTGTTTGAAGGAAGTGCGCAGCGAACGATGTGCTTTTTGCAGGAGAGGAGGGGACGGTCATGTTGGCAGAGAAATCTGCTATCCAGAATCCGGTCCGGAAACCGCAGCTGTCTGAAGAAATGATTGAACAGCTGCAGGAACTGATTAAAACTGTAAAATTTGGTTCCATTTCTCTGATCATTCAAGACGGAAAAGTTGTGCAGATTGATAAAAATGAAAAGATACGGTTCCGGTAACTGACCGGGCTCCGGTGCTTAGAAAGAGAGTGCGACGCCAGGGATGTAACCTGGCGGACGCATTCTTTTTTGGTATAATAAAAGCAACATGGTCGTACTGGTCGGAAATAGGTCCTTATTTTATACAGGTTAATATTTGAAATGGGCAGAGATGGTTTAAACTCTGTATACAAAGCGGGCAGCAAGATTATTCTCTTGACTTAGAGTTAAGTTAAAGTGTTATTATTTAATTGATAACAAAATCAGTCAGTCTGGAAAACGCAGACGCAAAAACTTCAATTCAGGAGGTAAAGAATGGATAAGCAGGAAAGACCGTATATTTTTTGTCATATGGAAACGTCGCTGGACGGCAAGATTATGGGCAAGTATCTCTGGATCGAGGAAACGAACGCGGAGGAGGATTCCTTCTATGCCCTGTTCGCAGGTGAAAACGCTGTGTACAAACCGCAGGCGCTGCTGAACGGGCGCATAACGATTGAGGATAATTTCACCTTCTACCAGAAGCCGGAACTGGAAGAGAACGTTGCCCCTGTGCCGGAAGGCGACTTCCTGGCGCAGAACCCCGGCGCTGACTTTTATCTGATCGTTGCGGACTCTGCAGGAAAAGTGGCGTGGACAGAAGGCGTGCTGAAAGATTTTTACGGACATCAGAAGGCGCAGGTGGTGGAACTGCTTACGGAAAAGGCGTCCGATGCGTACAAGGCATATCTGCGCGGCAAAGGGGTAAGCTATCTTGTGTGCGGCAGGGAACACATTGATGCCCCGCTGGCCTGCCGCAAGATAAAAGATGAACTGAAGGTAGAAACGCTGATGCTGGGCGGGGGCGGCACTATAAACTGGAGCTTTGTCCAGCAGGGACTCGTGGACGAACTGAGCGTGGTCATTGCGCCGGCGGCGGATGGAAACACTGCGACGCAGACGATGTTCATGGCCAAAGACGGACTTTCGGATGACCAGCCGGTGGTATTCAAACCCCAGGACGTTACGCTCATGCCGGACGGCAAGGTGTGGCTGCGTTATCTGGTAGAAGGCAGGAGCGCCCATGATTTTGCCCAGGACAGCGAATATCAGGAAGTGCAGGAAATGCTGGCGAAGCAGGCGCGTTGAAGACGGATACAAATAAAAAATAATGAGCAGTTATCGTAACGCGGGATCCGGTTGCGACAGCTGCTCATTTTTATTGCATGCTTGTCAGTTACAGGTTTTTGTGAAAAAATGCTTCAATCTTGTCGAACGGAATGATGTTCACCTGATCGTACAAATCGGTGTGGCTGGCGCCGGGAATGATCATCAGTTCCTTGTTATCGCCTTTCAGCTTTTTGAATGCGTCTTCCCCGAAGTAACGGGAATGCGCTTTTTCCCCGTGGATGATCAGTACGGCGTTGCGGATTTCACCGGCGTAGCTGAGCTGGGGCATGTTCATGAAGGAAAGGGCGCTGGTCACGTTCCAGCCGCCGTTAGAGTTCAGGGAACGCTTGTGATAGCCCCGTTCCGTTTTGTAATAATCCCAGTAATCGGAGAAAAACTGGGGCTCTGCCGGGCGTTCCGCAGGCAGACCGCCGGCCAGTTTGTAGCTGCCGTTCCGGTAATCTTCCGTACGCTGGGCATTCATGGCCTCGCGCGCTTTATAACGGGCGTCTTCGTCCATGGCGTCAAAGTAACCGTTGGCGGTGACGCGGCTCATATCGTACATGGTGGAAATCACAGTGGCTTTGATGCGCGTATCCATCGCTGCCGCGTTCAGGGCCAGGCCGCCCCAGCCGCAGATGCCGATGATGCCAACATGGTCCGGGTCAACATTGTCCTGGGTGGAAAGGAAATCCACTGCGGCGGAAAAGTCTTCCGTGTTGATGTCGGGGGAGGCTACATAGCGGGGGTTACCGCCGCTTTCACCGGTAAAGGACGGATCGAAGGCGATGGTGAGAAAGCCGCGTTCTGCCATAATCTGGGCGTAGAGGCCGCTGCACTGTTCCTTCACAGCCCCGAAGGGGCCGGCTACTGCCAGGGCGGGCAGCTTTTTGCCGCTGCTGTTTTTCGGAATATACATATCCGCTGCCAGGGTTATGCCGTAACGGTTATGAAAGGTAATCTTCTTATGTTCGACTTTGCTGCTCTGGGGGAATACCTTGTCCCATTTCTGTTCTAACTGCATAACGGCTCCTTTCGTGTTTCCCGCATCTGCTGCCGCGGCTTTCCCGGCTGCCAGCGCGCTGCCTGTCATAGCCATGATCCCGATCAATACGGCGGCCAGTAGGTTTTTGTTCAGTTTCATTTCTCGTATCCTTTCTGCAAAATACAAATGATAAAGGTAAGGTTTACGGGTTGTTTGGTTTTCTGAAGGTATTCTATCATGCCTGTTTTGAATTCGCTAATAGTTATTTTTCAGAACGTGATATGAAAATAAATCATTTCATGGTATAATAGTCACTGAAGAATAAGAACGGGACATTTATGAGCAGTGCTTTGTAAAGATTGCATATAATTCAGGCGGCTGCCTGTAGCTGTTTCATGGCATGCACTGCCGGAAGGAGGATCCGGGAATGGAAATCCGTACGCTGCGTTACTTTTTGGAAACTGCCAGGGAAGGAAATATGACGAGGGCTGCGGAACGTCTGGCTGTTTCCCAGTCAACACTGTCCAAGCAGTTAAAGGGATTGGAGGAAGAACTGGGGAAGAAGCTGTTTATCCGGCACAGTTTTTCCATAGAACTGACAGAGGAAGGCATGCTGCTGCGAAAGCACGCGGAAGACCTGCTGACCATGGCGGACAAGATTACGGAAGAGTTTCGGTCCATGGATGATATCCTGGGCGGCGATATTTATTTCGGCTGTGCGGAATCGTTTCAAATCTGTTATCTTGCCCGCATCCTGAAACATTGCAGGGAGCAGTACCCGGCAATGCGGTATCATATATCCAGCGGCGATACGGAACAGGTTACGGAAAAACTGGACAAAGGGCTGCTTGATTTTGGCGTAATTGTGGAAGAACCGAACCGGGAAAAATATCAGGCGCTGAAGTTTCCCGAGGCGGACAGATGGATGCTGGTGATGCCGGAACGCTGCGCACTGGCACAGAAAGAAAGCATTGTATTTGAAGATTTGCTGGGGCTTCCCCTGTACTGTTCGGCGCAGTCGATACGCGAGGATCTGCCGCGCTGGTGCGGGGAACGCGTAAAGGAACTGCGGTTTGAAGGCTCCTTCCGGCTCTTTTATAATGCTTCGGTTTTTGTGCGGGAGGGGCTGGGGTATTATCTGACTTTTGACAGGCTTGTCAATACTTCTGCCGGCAGCGGGCTGACGGCGCGTCCTCTTGCGCCGGCGCTGGAAACGCCCATGTATCTGATCTGGCGCAGGTATCAGGTGTTTACCCCAATTGCGGAACGCTTCCTTTCGGCAGCGAAGCAGGAATTTGGAAAGGCGTTCCGCGATGGATGATTTGAGAAAATCACATTACACGCTGAATACGAAAGTGGTAGGAAAGTATAACATGACATTTATGTTTCAGGAGGAAGTTATATGATTATCCGTAAGACTACCAAGGATATTCTTGTCGAATCGTTTCGCGAGCTGGCGGGACGCGAAAAAATAAAAAAGATTACAATCAAAGATATAACAGACAACTGCGGTATGTCGCCGGCGACGTTGTACCGGCATTTCAAAGACAAATATGACCTGATCGCCTGGGATTACGCCAAACGGGTGGGCGAGATCATGGCGCGTTCGAATGCGGAAGGCAGCACGTGGAGACAGGTGCTTTTGGAATTTATGCAGTTTTATTACGGGCAGAAGGATTTCTTTATTAAAATCCTATGCCACACCAGCGGCTATTACTCATTTGTCCGTAACATGACAGAGGTAAGCGTTGCGGAGATCGAGGCTTACGTGAAAAGAAAGGCAAATCAAGAGACGCTTGCGAAAGAAACTGCGCTGCACATTCGTTTTTACTGTTTTGGCGCGGTGCAGCTTGTGTGCGGATGGATGACAGGAACGATTGAAGCAGAGCCGGACGAAATAGCGGATGTTTTGGTAAAAACCGTCCCGTCTACTCTTGCAGCGTTTTTTAAGTAAAGCGGTTTACAATGAGACAATTTGATTAAAATCTCTCATTGCGATAGAAAAGTGTAAAATTCAAAATTGAACTTTTTCCTATTTGCTATATAATTAAAGAAAGGATTTATATTTTTACACCTGAAGGGAGGAATCATCTTGGAAATCAAAGCAGTAAAATTCAGGGAAAAAGGCTTTATGACGCAGCCCTTTGCATTAGGCGGGGAAGACGGGGTTGACAAATTCGATCCCGACGTGAAATACCGTTCCTGCCTGCAGAACTACCTGATCGACACAGGCGATGAAGTGATTTTGGTTGACACGGGCGTACCGGCAGAATTTCCGGATATGGTTGTGGACGAAACTACGCAGATTTATGTCGGTTCCAAGATTACCGATTATGTTTCCGCCCTGAAGGCACTGGGCTACCAGCCGGAACAGGTTACCAAAATTTTGGTGACACACAAGCACGAAGACCATACCGGCGAACTGCGCAGCTTCCCGAACGCTAAAATTTACATCGGGCCGGAAGATGCTGACGCGATGAACCTGCAGGGTGAAAATATTGTACGGGCAACGTATCCGGACGGTCCGTACCACACTTTCGCTGCTTCCCAGAAAATCGCGGAAGGCGTGTACTTCCTTCCCGCAAAGGGACACACAAAAGGCAACAGCATTATTGTGGCGGAAGCAGACGGCCTGTTCTATATGATACACGGCGATGTGACCTACACCGACGAAGCGCTGTACGCGAATAAGCTGTCTGTTGTATACGAAGACAAAGACGCGGCGCGGGATACGCTGAACCGCGTACGTGAATTTATCAAAAAGAACCCCACTGTATATTGCTCCACGCATA
>JAFTZZ010000016.1 GCA_017460905.1 Acidaminococcaceae bacterium
CCACATACCGCCGATCACCGTAATGCCGATAAACACGACCGCGCTGGTAATCATGCCCGTCTTCATGGTGAACACATCTGGAATCAGGGTAGACAGGATGGAACCGCCCGCAACGTACTGCAAGGAGGTAATACAGGACAAAATAATCGCCAGCCCGATTACGCTGATGATACGCGCCTTTTTATCATAGCAGCGTTCAAACAGCTCCGGAACCGTCGTGCATTCCAGCGTACGGTATTTGCCTGCCGCTACCAGGCCCATGAAGATGGCGCCGATGGACCATGCGCCGTTGTACCAGCCCGCCGACAGGCCGATGCGGGTAGCGCTTTCCGCCACGCCGACGGTGGAAGCTGCGCCGACCGCCATGCCGGTGACGCTGACAGCAATCAGCAGCGCCCCAAACTTGCGTCCGGCAAACTGGTATTCCGTCGCGCTTGTCTCCGCCCTCCGTTTAACATAGAAAGAGATAGCAAAAAGCATAATTACATACAGGACCACTATCATCAGCTGAATAGACATAATCATAAATCCTTTCTTTGTCAAATATATGTAGTAATTTTATCACAACTCAGGAAAAATTTAAACTGCCAAATTGCTATATTTTTTTAAGGAAACACTGATTAAATGAGTTAAGGCGATTGTCGAGCACTTTTTGCGAATGACAAGGAAATGGCTCGAAGGCGCAACGGGGCTGCGTCAAGAGACAATGACGCAGTCATTCACAAAATGCGCCGACAAGCGTGCAGACGAATGAATCAGTGTTCCTTAACACAAAAACACCTTGTAACAATAGCGCCGTTTGTGCTACAATTTAGTGTACGCAAAAATATTATCTGACGCATTACATGCGCCTGAGAAAAGGAGAAAACTATGAAAGAATACAAGCCCTTTAAATCCGGCAAAGTCCGCGAATTATACGATCTGGGCGACAGCCTGGTCATGGTCTGCACCGACCGCATCTCTGCGTTTGATGTTATCTTAAAGGATCCTGTGCCGGAAAAAGGCGCGATCCTGAATAAAATGTCAAAATTCTGGTTCGATTTCACCAAAGATATCGTTCCCAACCATATGATCTCCATTGATGTGAAAGATATGCCTGAATTCTTCCAAGCCCCGGAATTTGAAGGCAGAAGCATGAAGACGCAGAAGCTGGAGATGCTTCCGGTGGAATGCATCGTGCGCGGTTATATTACCGGCAGCGGCTGGGAAAGCTATAAGAAAGAAGGCAAGATTTGCGGCATCAAACTGCCGGAAGGCCTGCAGGAATGCCAGAAGCTTCCTGAACCTTTATTCACCCCCTCTACCAAAGCGCCGGTTGGTGAACACGACATGAACATCTCCATGGAAGAAGGCGCTGTGTGGGTCGACAAGTTCTTCCCCGGCAAAGGCAAAGAATACATGGAAAAAATGCGCGACCTGACGCTGGCCCTGTACAAAAAGTGCGCGGACTACGCGTTGGAACGGGGCATCATCATTGCCGACACCAAATTTGAATTTGGCCTGGATAAAAACGGCAACGTGGTACTGGGCGACGAAATGCTGACCCCGGACAACAGCCGCTTCTGGCCGCTGGAAGGCTACGAAGCCGGAAAATCCCAGCCTTCGTATGACAAACAGTATGTGCGCGATTACCTGAAAGCCAGCAAGGCCGAAAGCCTGAACGAAGAAGTTACGGCCAAAACCGTAGAAAAATACAAAGAAGCATATGAACTGCTCACCGGCAAGAAGTTCGCGTAAGGTTGCTTTCTTTTACAAACAAATACAAACTGAATCATCCTGAAATATCGAATCCGGTTCGTTTTATTATTGTTTTAAAATCCCCTTTTTTGGCCGACTTCCGTATTGGCTCTATAAGGTCTGTGTTTTCAAAAACGCGAGTAATGTATCGCGTTTGGGCAAAACCCGATTACAGACGAAATGATAACACATAAGTATATCAATATCACCATAAAGTCAAATTCATGGAATCATTCCTAGTAAGAAGGCCGCTCCCCTTTTACGAAAGAATCGCTGGAACCAGCATGAATACTTGGTTCCAGCGATTTTGTCTTTTGCTGCCTTCTTCTGGCATCGTTGGACATGTCGTCGCCGAACCGATCCGGCGCTTTTCATCGCTAAGTCTACTGCTAAGTCTACTTTTTAGTAGACTTAGCTTTTAAAACAGTAGTCTTAGTCCCTGAAAGTTTAAAAAGCAAAACAGATAAGAATGTCAGAAAAAGCCCCTCGGTGTCAGAGGGGCTTCATGCGCAACATTGCAACTTTTTAATTTTATATTTCGTTATTTGGCGAATTCCTCTTCAATTGTCTGACTATTTCAAAATAAGATTGCAAAATCCATAACACATATAGTATGGCTTTAGTTATTCGTTTCAATATATAGTGTCTTGCTTTACCTGTAGCGTCTTGCTTTGCCTGCATCAGAACATATACGCTACGTTCACATTGCCGCCGATACCGCGATGCTTGCCGCCGTATCCGTAAATGCTGATGTCCGTCTGCCACGGGTTCGTCTTTGTAGCGTTCATCCGCATGCCGATCTCACCCCGTACGCTGCTGCCCTTGATGCTGGCCGAACGAATCGTTACACCGTCCACCACGCCTTCAGACTTCCCGTCGAACTCGTACTCGTACGCAAGACCGCCGTACCAGTTCCACTTCTTTTCCGTCGTTCCATACCGGGCGCCGACCCGTAGAATACTGCTGGCCACACTGTCCAGGCTGTAGTTGTTGCCGCCCGACATAAAGTCTACGCCGTCGCGTTTGGTATAGAAATACTTCCCGTACACATCCAGACTCTTTCCGCCTTTGTAGCGAATCATCTTGCCAATCCCCACATGAGCTCCGAAATAATTGGTGTGCACGTCATAACCGTAGCCATTCCCCGCTGCATCCCACAACAGGTTGCTCGCGGAATCATTCAAACGGCCCATGCGTACGCTGGCTTCTGTGTATACATCATGCTTGTTCGTCCATTTCGCCATCAGGCCGCCGCCGGCATAGTGCGAATCACCGTCGCCCCGGCCTGCATCACTGTGCAGGGTATAATCGGCTTTTCCGTATTCACCAAAGACGCCCCACTCCAGCGAGCCCTTCTTCAAATCCCGTTTGGAACCCACAGCTACCGCCACGTTCCAGTTGTTAGAATCCACATGGCTGCCGGTCTTGTATCTGGACCTGCTGCCGCCCAGGGATGCAGCGGTAACGGTTCCGTCCAAACCTGCATTCTGAGGATTCGCAAGTTCTGCCATCGTCTGGCCCACATACTCGTTGCCAGCCGCCAGCACAGCCATGCCCGCTTCCATCACCATCAGCGTATTATGGGTCTGCGCCTGCGCCGCTAAATCCCTGGCGCCTGTCTTTGTTGTGAAAACCAGGTTACTGCCGGACAGGGACGCCGCACCTTCCCCTTCCAGACCAGCGCCCACCGTGTATTTCGTACCGGTGATGGTTCCTACGCTGTTGCCGAAATCAGACACCAGCGTCATCGTTCTGTTCGCATCCAGTTCCTTCACATTTTGGAAACGAATCTTCGCCGTATCTACATCCGCGCCTGCGAACGTGATATTCTTCGGCCGTGTCATCAGCGCGCCGCTGTCTTTCCAGTCCACATTGGTGAAGGTCAGTTTGCTGGCCTGATTGGCTGCGGCTGTATATGTAACAGCGCCGCCGCTGGCCGCCAGCTTGCCGGTAATGTTGGCGTCAATCGTTACACCGCTCACCGGCGTAAAGCTGTACGAAGTCTGCTTCACCTGCTCCGCCATGTCTTTCAGCGTGGCGTTAGCCTGCAACAGCGTCATGCTGTCGCCCATCGCCACCGTTTCCGGACTGGCATAGGAAACTGCAAATCCGTCCGTGCCCAACGCCGTCACACCGGCGTAATTATAACCTGCGCCGCTGCGGTCAAACAGGGTGGAACCTTTTACGAAATCAACCGTGCCAAGATCAACCGTCTTCACATCTTTTGCGCCAACGGTGTAGGCTAACTTTGTCTTCGCCGCGTCCTGCGACAGCGTATCGGTGTGCGTGCCTGCCACGGTCGCATTTTTCTCCGTATTCGTTTCAGAAAACGCAAGTGTAAACTCTTTATCCGCAAACGTCGCTAAGGTTTCGCCGTTTGCATTTTTGATTGCATTACTTGCGTCAACAATCGTCATGGTATTTCCGGTTTCCATAATTTCCGGATTGGTGAAAACCAAATCGTCAGCGCCGATGGTTGCCGCGGACACATCGTAGGTGTTATCAAAGGCGCGTGCCACGCCATCCTTCGCAAAGGTAA
>JAFTZZ010000203.1 GCA_017460905.1 Acidaminococcaceae bacterium
TCACTGCGGCAGATCGAAGCGCGGCAGCAGGCTCCGGATCATCCGATCCTGTGGAATGTACCGGAGACGAATTACCTGAAATTTTATATTTTCCAGATTGTGTGAGAAAGGATGAAACGATGAAGCTGATTTCCTGGAATGTGAACGGGCTGCGTGCCTGTATGAATAAAGGCTTTGCGGATTTTCTGGCAGCATCGGGCGCGGATATTTTCTGCGTGCAGGAGACCAAGATGCAGCGGGAACAGGCCACCTTTGATTTTCCTGATTATTTTGAGTACTGGAACAGCGCGGAGAAGAAGGGCTATTCCGGAACGGCTGTGTTTACGAAGCAGGAACCGCTGCAGGTTACGTACGGCCTTGGTATTGACGAGCACGATCACGAAGGGCGTGTCATTACCTGTGAATTTCCGGAGTTTTATCTGGTGAATGTCTATACGCCGAACTCCCAGGACGGACTGACCCGGCTGGCCTACCGGCAGGTCTGGGAGGATGCCTTCCGCGCTTACCTGCTGTCGCTGGACGCGAAAAAACCGGTGCTGGTCTGCGGGGATCTGAATGTAGCCCATGAAAACATTGATCTGAAGAACTGGAAAACGAACCGGGGCAATGCCGGGTTTACCGATGAGGAACGGGCTAAGCTGACGGTGCTGCTGCAGTCCGGTTTCACCGATTCCTTCCGCTATCTGTATCCCGACAAAGAAGGCATTTATTCCTGGTGGTCCTACCGTTTCCGCGCCCGGCAGAACAATGCGGGGTGGCGTATCGATTACTGGCTGGTATCTAACCGCTGGCAGGACAGAATTGAAGACAGCCTGATTTATACGGATGTGTTCGGCAGCGACCACTGCCCGGTAGGACTGATTTTGAAATAAGAGGCACATATGGATTTTGCAATCAAGGCGCCATTCCAGCCGGCGGGCGATCAGCCCCAGGCGATCGAGAAGCTGGCAGAAGGCATTGAAAAGGGCATGAAAGCGCAGGTGCTGCTGGGCGCGACGGGTACGGGCAAGACCTATACCATCGCCCAGGTGATCAACAGGGTGCAGCGGCCTACGCTGGTACTGGCCCATAACAAAACGCTGGCAGCCCAGCTGGCCAGTGAGCTGAAGGCCTTTTTTCCGGACAATGCGGTAGAGTATTTTGTTTCCTATTACGATTACTATCAGCCAGAGGCCTATATTCCCCAGACGGATACCTATATTGAAAAGGATTCCTCTGTCAACGACGAGATCGATAAACTGCGCCACAGCGCTACCAGTGCTCTCTTTGAGCGCAGGGATGTGATCGTGGTGGCCAGCGTCAGCTGTATTTACGGCCTGGGCGGGCCGCAGGACTATTATGATTCCGTAGTGTCCCTGCGGGTGGGACAGGTCATCGACCGCAACGCGATTTTGCGCAAGCTGGTGGAAAACCAGTATACCCGTAACGATATTGACTTTCGCCGCGGCACCTTCCGGGTGCGGGGCGATGTGATTGAAGTGATTCCCGCCAGCTACGGGGAGAAAGCTGTTCGCATCGAGATGTTTGACGACGAGGTGGAGCAGCTCATGGAAGTGGACGTACTGACCGGCGAAGTGCTGGCGAAGCGTACCCATGTGGCGATTTTCCCGGCATCCCATTATGTGACCAGCAAGGAAAACATGGAGCGGGCCATGGCGGACATCCGGGTGGAACTGAAAGAGCGGCTGGCCCAGCTGAAGAGTGAAGGAAAGCTGCTGGAAGCCCAGCGGCTGGAGCAGCGTACCCATTACGATCTGGAAATGATGGAGGAGATGGGTTACTGTAACGGGATTGAGAACTATTCCCGCCATATGGATAACAGGAAGGCCGGGGAAGCCCCTTTTACCCTGGTCAACTATTTCCCGGATGACTTTCTGCTGGTAGTGGACGAGTCCCACGTGACGATCCCTCAGGTGCGGGCGATGGCCCACGGTGACCGGGCGCGCAAGGAAATGTTGGTAAATTACGGCTTCCGCCTGCCCTCAGCCATCGATAACCGTCCGCTGACCTTTGAGGAATTTTACGAACGCATCCGCCAGGTGGTGTATATATCGGCAACGCCGGCAGAGTATGAATTAAAGGAAGCGGAGCAGGTGGTGGAGCAGATCATCCGCCCTACCGGCCTGCTGGATCCGAAGATTGAAGTCCGTCCTATTGCGGGACAGATTGACGACCTGATGGGCGAGATTCGCAAAACCGCTGCCAGAAATGAGCGGGTGCTGGTGACCACGCTGACCAAACGCATGGCGGAGGACCTGACGGATTATCTGAAGCAGCACGATGTGCGCGTGCGGTATCTGCATTCGGATATTGCCACGATTGAACGGGCGCAGATCATTGATGAACTGAGAGCAGGGGAATTTGATGTTCTGGTAGGCATCAACCTGCTGCGGGAAGGGCTGGATTTGCCGGAGGTAAGCTGTATTGCCATTCTGGATGCGGACAAGGAAGGGTTTCTGCGCAGCGATACGGCGATGGTGCAGACCATCGGCCGGGCTGCCCGTAACGAGCACGGGCATGTGGTGATGTATGCGGACCGGCTGACGGATTCCATGAAACGGGCCATTGACGAGACGAACCGCCGGCGGGAGCTGCAGGAAAGGTTCAACCGGGAACACGGCATCACGCCGAAAACGGTATATAAAGAGCAGCGTCATCTGATTAAACTGACTAAAGTAGAAGAAGATCTGGATACGAAAAAGGCCTATGATGAGAAGGCCCTGAAAAAAAGCAGTGCGGCTGCCCTGCGCAAGCTGGCCAAAACGCTGGAAAGCAAAATGGCCCAGGCGGCCAAAGACCTTGACTTTGAAACGGCGGCGGAGCTGCGTGACCGGCTGATCGTGGTAAAGGGACAGCTGGGCGAAAAGCTGCAGCCCGGTAAAAAGAAGAAAAAGATATTCTGATTTACGGCAAAACGAGGACACTATGCAGGAGAAGATGATCATCAGGGGTGCCAGGCAGCACAACCTGAAAAATATATCGCTGGAGATACCGCGGGACAAGCTGGTAGTGATTACCGGCCTGTCCGGCAGCGGGAAAAGTTCTCTGGCCTTTGATACGATTTACGCGGAAGGGCAGCGCCGTTATGTGGAAAGCCTTTCCGCTTACGCGCGCCAGTTTCTGGGACAGATGGACAAACCGGACGTGGACTATATTGAGGGACTGTCCCCGGCGATTTCTATCGACCAGAAGACGGCGGGGCGCAATCCCCGTTCTACCGTGGGAACCGTAACGGAGATTTACGACTATCTGCGTCTGCTGTTTGCCCGGGTGGGAGAGCCTCACTGTCCCAATTGCGGGCGGCTGATCGAACGGCAGACAGTACAGCAGATCGCGGACCAGGTGCAGGCCATGGCGCCGGGCACTAAATTCATGATCATGGCGCCGCTGGTCTATGGGCGTAAAGGGGAACACAAAGATATTATTGACAATATGCGGAAGTCCGGTTATGCCCGCATGCTGGTGGACGGCGAACTGCGGACGCTGGATGAAGAAATCGTACTGGATAAGAAAAAGAAACACAGGCTTTCCGTTGTCATTGACCGCATGTCTGTACGGGAAGGCATCCAGCAGCGTCTCAGCGACTCGGTGGAGACCGCGCTGAAGCTGGCAGACGGTGTGATGGAAGTGCAGGTCATCGGTGGAGAGACAAGGGTGTATTCGGAGAAGTTCGCCTGCCCGGACTGCGGCATCAGCCTGCCGGAGATCGAACCGCGGCTCTTTTCCTTTAATGCGCCTTACGGCGCCTGTCCTACCTGCGGCGGCCTGGGTATTAACCGGGAATACGATTGGGAGCTGATCCTGCCGGACAAGGCAAAAACCTTTGCTGACGGCGCGATCACGGCGATGTCAAATAACCAGGCTTCGTTCAATATGCGGCTGTTGGTTTCCTTTCTGAAGAAATACGGATACACGCTGGATAACTGCTGGAACGACCTGAAACCGGACGTGCAGGAGAAGCTGCAGTGGGGCGCCGGTGCGCAGACCTTCCGCTTTACCTATACAAACCTCAGCGGTGATACCAATGAATATAACCGCACCTTTGACGGGATCATTCCCATGCTGAAGCAGCGTTACCGGGAAGCCTGGGGCGATGCCATGCGGGAAGAGCTGGAGACCTTCATGAGCGGCAACATCTGCCCGGACTGCCACGGCAGCCGTCTGAAGCCGGAAGTGCTTTCGATCCTGGTGGGCGGTAAAAATATCGATGAAGTGGTTCACATGACGGTCCGGGATGCCAAAGCGTTCTTTGCTGATTTGCAGCTGACTGCGCGGCAGCAGGTCATTGCGAAGCAGGTGCTGAAAGAAATCAACGCGCGGCTGAACTTCCTCAATGACGTGGGACTGGATTACCTGACACTGTCCCGGGCTGCGGCAACCTTAAGCGGCGGGGAAGCCCAGCGCATCCGGCTGGCTACCCAGATCGGCAGCGGTCTGGTGGGCGTGCTGTATATTCTGGACGAGCCCAGCATCGGCTTACACCAGCGGGATAACGGACGTTTGCTGCAGACCTTTTACCATCTGCGTGACTTGGGCAACAGCGTGCTGGTGGTGGAGCATGATGAGGAAACCATGTTGGCGGCGGACCAGATCATCGATATCGGGCCGGGCGCCGGCGAGCACGGCGGTACCATCGTCGCCCAAGGAACGGCGGAAGAAGTAAAGAAAGTGGAAGCGTCCGTAACAGGGCAGTACCTCAGCGGCAAGAGATACATTCCGCTGCCGAAGCATCGCCGCAAACCGGATGAGCGCTGTATTGAAATTGTCGGCGCAGCCGGAAACAATCTGAAAGACATTGACGTAAACATCCCGGTGGGGCTGTTTACCGTAGTGACCGGCGTCAGCGGCAGCGGCAAATCCACGCTGGTCAACGACATTTTATACAATGCGCTGGCAGCAAAGCTGCACGGCGCCCGGCTGCGTCCGCTGCAACACAGGGAGATCCGGGGGCTGGACTACATTGACAAGATTATCAACATCGACCAGAGCCCCATCGGGCGCACGCCCCGTTCCAATCCCGTCACCTATACGGGAACCTTTAATTATATCCGTGCCCTTTTTGCATCTACCAATGAAGCCAAGCTGCGGGGCTACAAGCAAGGACGGTTCAGCTTCAACGTCAAGGGCGGACGCTGCGAAGCCTGTCAGGGGGACGGTGTCAATAAAATCGAAATGAACTTTTTGCCGGATGTCTATGTTCCCTGCGAGGTCTGTCACGGCGCCCGTTACAACAGGGACACGCTGGAAGTACACTATAAAGGAAAGAATATCGCACAGGTACTGGACATGACAGTGACCGAAGCGCTGGAATACTTTAAGAACCAGCAGCGGATCGAAGACAAGCTGCAGGTGCTGGAAGATGTGGGGCTGGGTTATATCCGTCTGGGGCAGGCGGCGACGACCCTGAGCGGCGGCGAAGCCCAGCGCATCAAGCTGGCGGCGGAGCTGTCCAAAAAAGGAACCGGGCGCACCCTGTACATTCTGGATGAGCCCACTACCGGCCTGCACACGGCTGACGTCCATAAACTGCTGCAGGTATTGCAGCGTTTGGTAGAAAACGGCAACACCGTAGTCGTCATTGAGCATAATCTGGATGTCATCAAGACAGCGGATTATCTCATTGATCTGGGACCGGAAGGCGGCGACAAAGGCGGCACCGTGGTCGGTACCGGCACGCCGGAACAGCTGGCGCGGAATAAGAAGTCCTATACAGGGCAATATCTGAAACGCGTGATTGACGACGCGAAAAAGACTGGAAAGTACCAGTAAGGGCAATGATTATCAGTGATAAGATCGAAAAGGCCCTTGCCGTCCTGCCCAACAAACCGGGCGTCTACCTCATGCACGACCGGAACGGCAGGGTCATCTACGTGGGCAAGGCAAAAAATCTGAATAACCGGGTACACAGCTACTTCCGCGAATCGGGGCGTCACTCCGTAAAAGTGACAACACTGACCAGTCATGTGGAAGATATAGAAACCATCATGACGGACAGCGAGATAGAAGCCCTGATTTTGGAATGCAACCTGATCAAGAAATACCGTCCCCGCTATAACATCATGCTGAAGGACGATAAGACGTATCCCTATCTGAAGCTTACCCTGCAGGAAGCATTTCCCCGTATGTACATTACCCGTAAAGTCGTCAGGGACGGAGCCAGATACTACGGGCCGTATCCGGATGTAGGAGCGCTGCGTTCTACTGTGAAGCTGCTGCGTTCCCTGTTTCCTGTGCGGAACTGCCGCAACATGAATCAGGAACGTCCTTGCCTGCAGTATCATATCAAGCGCTGTCTGGCACCCTGTACCGGGAAAGTCGATCCGCAGGAATACGGAGAGCTTGTGAATTCCATATCCATGGTGCTGGACGGCAAGACACAGGAACTGCGCCGGAATTTGAAACAGTCTATGCAGGAGGCTGCGGAAAACTATGAATTTGAACAGGCAGCCCGGTACCGGGATCAGCTGCAGGCGGTGAACCGGCTGGAAGAAAGCCAGAAGGCGGTGCTGGAAGGCGGCGATATGGATATTGTGGGCTTTGCTGCCGACGATTTTAATGTTTGCCTGCAGGTATTCTTCGTCCGGGGCGGCAAGCTGATCGGGCGTAAGGATTTTATGCTGCCTGCGGACGGGGAGGAAGAAGCGGAGGTCATCGCTGCGTTTCTGAAACAGTATTATAATGAGGAGGATATCTTCCTGCCGAAGGAGATTCTGGTTTCCCGTCTGCCGGAAGAGGCGGAATTGCTTTTGTTACAGCAGTGGCTTTCCGACAGGGCTGAACGTAAGGTTACGGTATCTGTTCCCAAACGGGGAGATAAGGCTAAGCTGCTGCAGCTGGCCTGTGACAACGCGCTGAAACTGATACAGGAAAAAGAGCGTAAGGGAAAGCTGCAGCAACAGTCGGAGGAAGACACGGCGGAAGCGCTGCAGCGGATTGTGGGCTGTAACCGGTCGCTGGCCCGCATGGACTGCTTTGATATTTCCCATAACCAGGGCAGCGAAACGGTTTCGTCCATGGTGGTGTTCCGCTATGGCGCGCCCAGCAAGAAGGATTACCGTCACTTTAAGCTGCAGTCTACGGAAGGCAAGCCGGACGATTTCAAATCCATGCAGGAAACGGTCTACCGGCGTTACAAAGATTATGAGGACCTGCCTGACCTGATCATCATAGACGGCGGCAAGGGCCAGCTGAATGCGGCGCTGCATGTGATCCGGGGGCTGGGTCTGGATATCCGGGTCATCTCCCTGGCCGAAAAGAATGAAGAAATCTTTCTGGAAGGGCAAAGTGAAAGCATCTATCTGGAGCGTGAGTCGCCGGCGCTGCATCTGATCCAGTATATCCGCGACGAAGCACACCGTTTTGCCATCACATACCATAGAAAACGGCTGCGCAAAAAGAACCTGGTGTCAGTGCTGGATAATATTGCAGGCATCGGACCGGCCCGCCGTAAAGCCCTGTGGAAAGCGTTTACGACGCTGGAAGCCATGAAAGAGGCAACGGAAGAGGAACTGGCGGCAGTGGAAGGCATGAACCGTCCGGCGGCGCAGAAGGTTTACGAGTTTTTCCACAGTGATATTGTTAAAAAGAGTGATATGATCGGTAAATAATCGGTGAAGATTTTGTATGATTTTTTGACAGCATTTGTTACAATAGGGGTAATAGCGTTTCTTATTATTTATAATACAGCGTTTCTTACGGTAGTGACCCTGGGCGGTACTGTCCTGGGCTGCGCCCTGCTGGGTCTCTGTTCTGCTGTTCTTACAGTGGTTTTGCAGAAGCTGACGGATAACCGTCTGCTGCGCTGCGGCGCGGATATGGCAGGCTGCAGTTTTATCATTGTGCAGATTATAAACTGCCTGCCGGGCTGGACCATGAGACCGGATACGCTGACGCCGCTGTTTCTGCTTGTGCTGTGTTCTGCTGTCACACTGCTTAATGAGTATATTATCGAAAGGAAATAATCTGTTAAAGGAGAGATTGAATTGTCAGTCAGACTGATTGCCAGCGATATGGATGATACGCTGCTGAACAGTGACACGAAAATTTCGGAGGGAAATGCTGCTGCAATCCGCAAGGCGATTGCCAAAGGTATCGTTTTCATGATCGCGACCGGACGCATGTATGTATCGGTGAAGCCGTATGCCGACGCGTTGGGGCTGGATGTTCCGCTGGTTACCTATAACGGCGCACTGGTGAAGGGCAGCAAAAGCGGGAAGGTGTTTTACGAGCATCCGCTGAAACTGGAAACGGCTTTGGAGCTGTTGGCATACTGTAAGGAAAAAGGCTATTATATCCAGTCCTATCAGGGAGATGAACTGTGGGTAAAGGAACCTACTGCTTTTTCTGCGGAGTATACCAGGATTTCAGGCGTTCCGGCCAAACCGGTGGGAGAGAAGCTGTATCATCCGGAGGTTGCGCCCTATAAACTGCTGGCTATGACAAAGCCGGAAGAGTTCCAGTATGTCTGGCAGGATATCCAGCGGCAGTTTGAGGGAAAGGTAGCGGTGACCAGTTCCCGGGACAATTTCCTGGAACTGATGGAGCCCGGCGTCAATAAATGGAATGCGGTGAGGGCCGTGGCGGAATCCTATGGCATCAAACCGGAAGAGGTCATGTGTATCGGGGACAGCAACAATGATCTGAGCATGATTGAAAATGCGGGAATCGGGGTAGCAGTCGCCAATGCCAAACCGGCCGTGCAGGCGGCGGCGAAGATCGTGACGGCCTCCAATAATGAAGACGGCGTTGCCAGAGTCATTGAACAGTTCACACTTTGAAATAAGTAATGTAAAGTCATAGATTTCAGTTATTAAGGAGGTCCGATGGAACAGAATCGTTTTGTAATTATAACGGGAATGTCCGGCGCAGGTAAGACCCAGGTACTTCGCACGCTGGAAGATTTAAACTATTTCTGTGTGGACAATCTGCCGGTCATGCTGCTGCCCAAGTTTACCGAATTAAGCCGCCAGACTTCCGGCCGCAATACGGCGATGGTCATTGATACCCGGGGCGGAGATTCGTTTGCCAGCCTGATTGAAATTATGGATGAAATGCAGGCTAACGGATTTGCTTTTGAACTTTTGTTTTTGGATGCGGACGACGCTACGCTGATTCGCCGCTATAAAGAGACACGCCGCAGGCATCCGCTGGAAAAGGGACGCAACAGCCTGGCGGAAAGCGTGTTTCTGGAGAGAGAATCGCTGGCCGCTGTAAAAAGAAGAGCCACAACAACCATTGATACGACACATTATTCCAATGCAATGCTGAAAGATGAGATAGCACATTTATTCGGAGATGAAAAGTCTGCGCCGCAGATGCTGATCGTAGTCCAGTCGTTCGGATACAAATACGGACTGCCACTGGACAGCGATCTGGTGCTGGATGTGCGTTTTCTGCCCAATCCGTTTTACGAAACACAGTTAAAGAAACTGACCGGCAACGATAAACCGGTGCAGGATTTTTTAAATAAATTTCCTCAGACTTATGAATATCTCAGAATGGAATGTGATATGCTGACATTCCTGATTCCCAAATATGAAAAGGAAGGGAAAAGCCAGCTGGTGATCAGCGTGGGATGTACCGGCGGACAGCATCGTTCCGTATATATTGCGAATAATATTTGCAATTACCTGCGGCTGAAATCATACCGGGTCGAATTACTGCACCGGGAATTGAACCGGGAGTCAAATTAAAGGAGTAATCTTATAAGGAGTTTATGTAATCATGGGATGGATCAGCTGGCTTTGTCCGGGAATTCAGTTAAAACGGTGGCTGCTGCTGTTTACGGCGGGTGTCATTGTCTGCGCGTTTTCCCTGGCAGTGCTGTTTAATAACCAGGTCATGGGCATGGCGGAAGAACTGCTGTTTCGCATCAGTTACCTGGCAACCGGCAAATACGGCAACGGTGTCGCCGTAGCTGTGGGAATCGCCGGTATGCTGCTGGGAATCTGTACCATGATCTATGCGATAAAACGTATTGTCCGCTCCATTGTGGAAGCCGTCAGCCCGGAAAGCAGCGGTTCCCTGATGGAAACCATCTTTACACAGCGTAAGCTGAGCAGCGGGCCGGCTATTACTGCGGTGGGCGGCGGGACAGGTCTTTCCACGCTGCTGCGCGGCATGAAGTTTATCACCGGTAACTGTACGGCTGTGGTAACGGTAGGCGATGACGGCGGGTCTTCCGGCCGGCTGCGTCAGGACCTGGGCATCATTCCGCCCGGCGACCTGCGCAAATGCATTGTGGCGATGGCAGACCGGGAACCGTTGATGGAACGGGTCATGCAGTACCGGTTTGCAGGGGATTCGTATTTGTCAGGACACAGTTTGGGCAATCTTTTTCTGGCAGCGATTGCGGAAACGGAAGGCGGTATGGAAGAGGGGCTGGATGCGGCCAGTCAGATATTCAAGGTTCGTGGCAAGGTGGTTCCTTCTACGCTGCACAGTATCCAGTTGGCGGCGGATATGACCGACGGTACGTTTGTGCTGGGACAGGCGGAAATTGCCCAGGCTCGTAAAAAAGTGCAGCGGTTGCGCATGCTGCCTGAGGATGTGCCGGCTACCAAAAGCGCAGTTAAGGCAATCATGAATGCAGATATTCTGATCCTGGGACCGGGAAGCTTATATACGAGTGTAATCTGCAATCTGCTGGTTCCGGAGATCAGAGAAGCAGTGCTTAACAGCAAAGCAATAAAAATCTATATCTGCAATGTCATGACACAGCCTGGTGAAACCGACGGCTATGGCGCCTATGAGCATGTCAAAGCCATTACGGAGTATGCAGGTGCTCCGTTTTTGGATTATGTGATTGTCAACAGCCAGGAAATTTCTGAAGAGCAGAAAGTTCTATATCTGGCGAAGGAACAGGTCCCCGTCATGCCTGATATTGATAAAATCGAAAAAATGGGGATCAAAGTCATTCCTGCCAGTCTGATCAGTAAATCGGATATGGTGCGGCACGACCCGCAGAAGCTGGCGCAAGCCATTATGTCCCTGACGTACCGGCTGCGTCTGTTCGGTCGCGGTTTCGTTTTCTTTGATTATTTCTTTATGCGCCATAATATGCGGAAAATTGCCAGACAGTTGGGACAAAGCGAGAAGAAAGCATAAGGGATTGTAGGTTGGTTGTCTTGCAAAAGCATAATGTAATTGCACGAATGCATATTATATTGGAATTAACTGCAGGAGGCGGCAGTGTCATATTCATCGGATGTAAAAAATGAACTGGCCCGGCTTGAAGGACAGAAGCCCTGCTGTGAAAAAGCAGAATTGCTGGGCGTACTGCGCATGAGCGGCGCGTTGGTATTGCGAGGGAAAAATATCGGGATTCATTTTTCCACGGAAAACGCAGCGCTGGCCCGCAGAGTGCTGCAGGTGCTGAAAAGCAATTATCAGGTGCAGACAGAGGTAGTGATCACCCGTTCAAGACGGCTGAAAAAGAATAACCGGTATCAAGTTGAGGTCATTCCCGACAGCAATGTTGCCAGGGCGCTGCAGGAACTGCAGATACTTCCCGCAGAAGAAGAGGCAAGACCTAATCTGCTGGGCAAGAGCTGCTGCCGCAAGGCATTTCTGCGTGGGGTCTTCATGGCAGGCGGTTCTGTCAGCCGGCCTTCCAGCGACTACCATCTGGAAATTGTAACAGAGAATGAAGCGTTTGCGCGGCTGATTCTGAAGACGATGCAGGGCTTTTCCCTTTCGGCGCGTATGACAGACCGTAAAAAGGATTATATTGTGTATCTGAAAGACGGAGATCATATTATAGATTTTCTTTCTATTATTGGAGCGCATCAGTCCCTGCTGGAGTTTGAAAATGTCCGGATCGTCAAGGAAATGCGTAATAATGTGAACCGTCAGGTCAATTGCGAGACGGCAAACCTGAACAAAGTGATCCGGGCTGCCATGCTGCAGGTCGCCTGTATTAAATATCTGCAGGAGCATGGCGGTTACGACCTGCTGCCTAACAAATTGAAGGAAACGGCAGAGCTGCGGCTGCAGCATCCTGATATTTCGTTAAACGATCTGGTTGAATTTACAGAGGGAGAGGTTGGCAAATCGGGTCTCAACCACCGTCTCAAGAAAATTCAGCAGCTGGCTGTGAATAAGGGTATGGATATCAGTGAGTATATTTAAATTGATGTACCGCGTCCTGCGCATTGTGCTGGTAGTTGCAGCAATCGCCGGCATGGCGTATCAGGGGCGGATAAAGGAAGATTTTGAAAATTATAAGATGCATGCCATACCGGCGCTGATGTACCACAGTATCAGTGACGTTCCTGATGGCTGGCCGGCTGACCTGTGCGTGACCCCGGAGGTTTTCGAGGCGCATCTGAAGTATTTGCAGGCACAGGGATACAACGTTGTGACGGCGCCCCAGGCCATGGTGCTGCTGAAAAGCCGTCAGAATGTGATGAATACGGTGATCCTGACATTTGACGACGGCTATGAAAACAACTACACAGTAGCATTTCCCCTGCTGAAAAAATACGGTTTCCGCGGCAGCTTTTATATAGTCGGCAAGGATGTGGGGCAGGTCAGCAGCCAGGACGGCGTAAAAAGATATATGAACTTTACGCAGCTGAAAGAGATGCATCAGCAGGGTATGGAAATCGGTTCCCACAGCATGAGCCACGATCCGCTGACATCGATCAAACCGAATTTTCTGCCCTGGGAGATTTATCAGCCGCTGAACCTGTTTTACGAAAAGATGGGCTTCTGGATTTC
This sequence comes from Acidaminococcaceae bacterium, assembly GCA_017460905.1. Classification (GTDB taxonomy): domain Bacteria; phylum Bacillota; class Negativicutes; order Acidaminococcales; family Acidaminococcaceae; genus Succiniclasticum. Next base: position 12,721 of record JAFTZZ010000203.1, read on the forward strand.
CGGGATCGCGTTCCCGAATGGCGCTTACAATGACGCAATTATTGCGGAAATACGGAAGTATTTCAAATATGAATACGGTTTTTCCGGACAGACTGGCTGCAATACGCTGAAAATTGTAACAGAGATGCCCTTTGCCCTGCGGCGCGCCGGTGTGTATGACAGAGGGCACGGCGCCCGGGATGTGGAAAAGGTGTTGCAGAAATGTTATATTTTCGGGTACCTTGAGGCAAAGGGCGTGCCGGTCGGCCTGCTCGACAAGGGCAGAAGAATGCTGCAGGGAATTTTGTGATTGTGCCTGTCTGTGTATTTTAGCATAAAGGGACTTGCATAATAGGCAAAAACAGGGTAAAATAAAGTATCATAGTTATCCAAGGAGGGTTGGACGATGAAAAAACACATCAAAACTGTTAATAAAGCAATGCTGAACAAAACCTTACGTACTGGCGGCTGCGGTGAGTGCCCGGCTTCCTGCCAGTCTGCGTGCAAGACTTCCTGCACTGTTGGCAATCAGGTTTGCGAACATAAATAATTGGGAAAACGCATTTGTTCTGAATTTTCTTAAGAAAAAACAGGCATGTTAAACAGCTCCCTGTTACTGCGGGGAGCTGTTTTCATGTAAGAAAGGCAGATATGATGGAAAATCAGTTGATTCACCGTATGAAGGTCAATGGGGATATGGCGGTGCTGGATGTGAACAGCGGGGCGGTACACCTGATAGACCAGGCGGTATATGATGTGCTGGGCGTATTTGACGGAAGCAATGATGAAAAAACGGTTGCGGCGCTGAAGGATACCTATGCGGAAGAGGAATTGCAGGAAATTCTTGGCGAGCTGCATGAGCTGATGGAACAGGGACTGCTGTTTTCACCGGAGTTTAATGTCCCTGAGACGTTTGCGACGGAGCCGGTCTTAAAGTCGCTGTGCCTGCATGTAGCGCATGATTGCAACCTGCGCTGCAAATACTGTTTTGCCGGAACCGGTGATTTTGGCGGCAAACGGGAACTGATGAGCGCAGAGACAGGGAAAAAGGCAATTGATTTTGCTATCGCGGGCAGCCGTAAGCGTCGCAATTTGGAAATTGACCTGTTCGGCGGCGAGCCGCTGGTGAATTTTGCTGTTGTGCAGGAGATTATCCGATATGCGCGGCAGCGGGAAGTGGAAGCGAATAAAAATATCAAGCTGACGCTGACGACGAACGGTACGTTATTAAATGATGAAAATATTAAATTCCTGAATGAGAACCGCGTCATGGTAGTGCTGAGCCTGGACGGGGGCAAAGAGATGCACGACGCCATGCGTCCGTTCCCAAACCGGTCCGGAAGCTATGATGCGGCGGTCCGGGGGTTTAAAAAGCTGATTCAAAGCCGGAAAGGCTGGAATTATTATCTGCGTGGAACCTACACGCATTTCAGCACGCATTTTGCAGATGAGGTGCTGAAGATGGCCGAGGTGGGAAAAGAAATCTCCATGGAACCGGTTGTCGGCACTACGGAGCCGTATACGCTTACGGAAGAGGACCTGCCGGTGCTGTTTGCGGAATACGATAAGCTGGCTGCGGCATATCTGAAACGGCGGCGCGGGGAAGGGGAACCTTTTGATTTCTTCCATTTTAACGTAGCGCTGGACAACGGACCCTGTGTAGCAAAACGCCTCGCCGGCTGCGGCGCGGGACACGAATATTTCGCAATCACCCCGTCCGGGGAGATTTATCCCTGCCATCAGTTTGTGGGTCGTGAAAATTACAGAATGGGAACGCTGGATACCGGTATTGTCAGACCGGATCTGGTAAAGAAGTTCCGTAACACGCATGTGATGACTAAACCAGCCTGTAAACAGTGCTGGGCACGCTTCTTCTGCAGCGGGGGCTGTCACGCGAACGCGGATCTGGTGAACGGGGACATCACAAAGCCTTATGAGTACGGGTGTAAAATTCAGAAGAAGCGGCTTGAATGCGCTATCGTGCTGCAGGCTTTATTGACGGAAGACGCGCAGGAAGGCTCGGAAGATATGCGTCCGGATATTGATAATTTCAAATTCCAGACCGGTAAAACGGAAGAGAAGAAGAAATAAACAGGGTATAAAAGAGAGGCGCCTGCCTCTCTTTTTTTATATCCGTGTCTGTCTCTGGGGTTGCTCATTGTGATTTTTAAACGGCAGATAAAAAATGTAAAAATTTTTACAAAAAAGGTGTTGACATAAACGAAAAATGGTGCTATTATAAGCAAGTCGTCGAAAGGACGGCGGAACCTTGAGAACTGAATAACGAACCAGATGAATGTGCGGGTCAAGTCCCTGCAAGGGGACGAGACCTAAAGTCAAAGA
>JAFTZZ010000017.1 GCA_017460905.1 Acidaminococcaceae bacterium
GCAGGGCGGCTATCAGCTGACGAAAGCGCCGGACCAGTATACTATCGGCGACATTCTGCGGACGACGGAAGGCAGTCTGTCACCGGTTTCCTGCCTGGAAGCGAACGGCGGCACCTGTGAAATGGCGCGGACCTGCGTGACAATGGAGGTCTGGCAGCAGATCGAGGACGCGGTGAACAATGTTGTGGATCATATTACCCTGGCGGATCTGGTGAAACGCTATCACGAAAAGGCCGGCGGAGATTACGTGATTTGAGGAGGAGGACATGGCGAAGATTGCAAAAAGTCTGACAGACCTGATTGGACATACGCCGTTGCTGGAAACGAAAAATTACAATAAAGAATTCGCGCCGGAAGCGACGATCCTGGCGAAGCTGGAATATTTCAACCCGGCGGGCAGCGCCAAGGACCGCATCGCCCTTGCGATGGTATTGGATGCGGAGCAGAAAGGCATCCTGAAACCGGGCGCCACGCTGATCGAGCCTACCAGCGGCAATACGGGTATCGGCCTGGCTTCTGTGGCGGCGGCCCGCGGGTATAAGCTGATCCTGACCATGCCGGAGACCATGTCGCTGGAACGGCGCAATTTGGCAAAGGCCTATGGCGCAGAGCTGGTGCTGACCCCGGGCGTAAGAGGCATGCGGGGCGCTGTGGAAAAGGCGGAAGAACTGGTAAAGGAAATTCCTGGTTCCTGGATTCCCAGCCAGTTTGACAATCCTGCCAACCCGGCGATCCATGAAGCTACGACCGGTCCGGAAATCTGGGAGGATACGGACGGCAAGGCAGATATTTTTGTGGCAGGCGTGGGAACCGGCGGTACGGTTTCCGGCGTGGCTGCCTATTTGAAAAAGAAAAATCCCAAGGTGAAAATCGTGGCGGTGGAGCCTTTCGATTCCCCGCTGCTGTCCAAGGGAACAGCGGGCCCGCACAAGATCCAGGGCATCGGGGCAAACTTTGTGCCGGAGAACTTTAATAAAGCGTTGGTAGATGAAATTCTGCCGGTGAAATCGGAAGACGCATTTGCAACGGCACAGCAGCTGGCCAAAACAGAGGGCCTGCTGGTCGGTATTTCCTCCGGCGCAGCCCAGTACGCAGCTACGGTGCTGGCGGCGCGTCCGGAAAATAAAGGCAAGGTCATCGTGGCGCTGCTGCCGGATACAGGCGAACGGTATCTGTCTACACCGGGATTTGTGAAATAGAAAAGGGGAAGCATCATGATTACAAGAGAAGAAGCCTGGAAGCTGCTGACGGAATATAACAAGGATCCGTTCCACCTGCGTCACGCGCTGACAGTGGAAGGGGCCATGCGTCATTTTGCCCGCACGCTGGGCTACGGGGACGAAGAAGAGTTCTGGGGTCTTGTCGGGCTGCTGCACGATCTGGATTTTGAACAGTTCCCGGATCAGCATTGCACGAAATCCCAGGAGATCATGCGGGAGCGGGGATTGGATGAACGGCTGATCCACGCGACGGCCAGCCACGGTTACGGCATTACGGTGGATATCAAACCGGAGCACGAAATGGAAAAAGTACTGTTCGCCTGTGACGAACTGACGGGCCTGATCGGCGCCTGTGCGCTGGTGCGTCCGTCCAGGAGCGTGCAGGACATGGAGCTGAAATCCGTCAAGAAAAAATTCAAGCAGCCCAGCTTTGCGGCGGGCTGTCACCGGGAAGTCATCACCCGGGGCGCGGAGATGCTGGGCTGGACGCTGGAAGATTTAATTACAAAAACCATTGAGGCTATGCGCGTGGATGAAGCGAAAATCAATGAAGAGTGCGCAAAGTTTGAAGCGTAATGTTTTGCAAAATTTTGCGGACTGTTGTTATAAAGTAAATGTTTTGCAAAGAAATTTTGTTATGAATAAACCTAAGGTGCTAATGGCCATGAGCGGCGGCGTAGACAGTACGACGGCGGCGCTGCTGCTGCAAGAGGCAGGCTATGATATCGTCGGCGTGACGCTGAAGATGTTCGACGCGAAAGAAATCGGACTGGCTGTGCAGGACGACAGCAGCTTTGCCAATGTGGCGGATGCCGCAAAGGCGGCGGCCAAACTGGGCTTTCCCCATCATGTGTTTGATTTCTGTAAATATTTTCGTGCGGACGTCATCGACCATTTCATTGCGGAATATGAAAACGGACGGACGCCCAATCCCTGCGTGGACTGCAACAAACACGTGAAGCTGGGGCAGCTGTTTGCCCGGGCGGAGGAGTTGGGCTGCGACTATATCGCGACCGGACACTATGCCAATGTAAAATTTGAGGAAGAAAGCGGACGCTGGCTGCTGCTGCGGGGAGAAGACCGGCAGAAGGACCAGAGTTATATGCTGTACACCCTGAAACAGGAACAGCTGGCGCATATTTTGTTTCCGCTGGGGCATCTGCGCAAGACGGAGATTCGGGAGAAAGCGGCGGCGGAAGGGCTGCAGAACGCCCAGAAGCCGGACAGCCAGGACATCTGTTTTGTGCCGGACGGGGATTATGCCCAGGTGATACAGAACATCACGAAACGCAGGCCGAAGCCCGGCCAATTTATCCATCTGGACGGTACGGTGCTGGGCACTCATAAAGGGCAGGTGCACTACACCATCGGGCAGCGGAAAGGGCTGGGCATCGCCTACCGCTATCCGCTGTATGTCATCAGCAAAGATATAGAGAAAAATATCGTGTATCTGGGACCGCAGGAAGCGCTGTTTGCCAATACGCTGATTGCGGAAAACTGCAACCTGATTTCGGTGGCGGAACTGAACAGACCCCTGCGGGTCACCGCCAAGCCGCGGTACCGGGCGGCCGATGTGCCTGCCGTCATCGAACCGCTGGGCGAAGGACGGATCAGGGTAACCTTTGACGAACCCCAGCGGGCGCTGACACCGGGGCAGGCGGTGGTCTTTTATCAGGACGAAGTGGTCGTAGGCGGCGGAACGATAGGGTTCGTGCAGAAAACCGTTTGAGCAGTGGCAGGAAAAAAGACAGGAAATTTCTTATAAAACTTATACTTGCAATATTCTGTCGTTGCAGGAGAAGAATGAGGATGAGGTTATTATGAGAAGACCGAAACGTTATGGCAGAACAATACAGGCGCTGGCGGCGGTCCTGTGGCTGGCCGGCTTTACGGTCTGTCCGTTGCATGGCGAAGCGGCGGAGCTGCCGCGGCGTCCGGTTGCTGCGGGAGGCGCAGTACAGCGGACGTCGCCGCAGGTAATTGTACAATCGGAAATGAAATCCGCCTCTGCACCGGTAACTGCAGTGACAGGTTATACGGAAACAGAGATTTGGGAACGGATGATAAAGAAGTATACGCAGCCCAGGCCTGCGTTTCGGCGGGTTTCGGGGGCAGCCGCGGGAGAGGATTACCGGCCCGGGACGATGGACGTAAAAATTCCCAATCTGTTCTTCCCGGCGGATGAATTAAAGGACGTTTCGGAAACATTTCAGGAAAATCCGGACGGGACATTCGGAACCAGAGCTCCTGAAGATTTGTCCGTGCAAGATTCGGGATACAGTGCTGCCGCGCAACAGCAGCTGCAGGAAGAGCAGCGGCAGAAAGCGCAGGAAAGGCAGACACAGATGGCGCAGACTGCAGGGCAGAAAGGGGACGTTCGCCAGACGGAACAGGTTAAGCCTGTAAAGCCGCCTGCCGGACAGCAAAAACCGGCTATCCGTAACGATCCTGCTGTTTCCGGAGGAAAATATAAGACTATAACAGTGCAGGTAAATGTGCCTGCGCCGTCACCGTTCCGGCAGCTGACTGCAGGGGATTTCCGCTGGTATACCAATAATAAGGGAAGCTATGCTGTGGGTCTGCTGCACTCATTGCCGCAGGATCCGCTGCAGGGACTTCCGGCGGAGGGCCCCATGATAATCCGTAATGCGGCGCAAAATGAGTTTATGGCTGTGAGTGTGGATGATCCGGCGGACACGTATTATTATAAAAATGCGGATACGTTCCCCACTTACGGAAAGGCTGTGCCGGTTTTTACAGAAACACGCAAGACGATCCAGAACAGTGATATGAATATAAAATATATCCGTTATTTTATGGGCGGTCAGTATTGCCTGATTGTGGACGGAAGCTGTGAAAGGGCCGGAAAAACGTATCGCATGGCGGTGGTTTTCCCGGAAGAGAAACAGCATGAATATCTGCCGAAAGCGTTGTATGCGCTGGAAAATCTGAAAGCGCTTTAATTTAAAATCAAAAAAAGAAAAGAAAAAGACTGCAACAAAATGAATTCAAGCGAGTTTTGTTGCAGTCTTTCATATTCTTACACAAAAGTCTTTAGTGTTCTGACATAAGTTTCTTCAGGGCTGCCGCGTTTTTCACCACGATTACCCCGGCCGCTTCCATTTTTTCCAGGGCGGCCTTTGTAGTGTCAGGGGCAATGCCGCGGCATGCGGCCAGGTTTAGAATTACGGTGAAACCGGCGTCTTTTAACTGGAGGACGGTGTTCAGCACGCAGTAGTCAGTGGCCAGTCCGCCGCAGATTACGGTAGTGATGCCGTTCTGCCGCAGGAATTCAATGGCGCCGGTGCTGTATTTGTTGGACAGGTCGTGGTAGCAGGCGCCGTATGGATGCTTGTCCGGTTCAATGCCTTTTAAACTTTGGAATGCGTAAGCCTGCGGGTCAAGGCCGTCGATGAAATCAAAACCGGGCGTTCCGACGATGGCGTGTTTCGTCCAGTAGAGATCCAGGTCGGGAAAGCCTGTCAGCGGGGTCAGTGACGGATGTTCGGGAGTAGCGATCCATTTCGCGTAGGGGGAATGTGCGTCCCGGGACGCGATCCGCAGCGCGGCAAACGCTGCCTGCGCGTTTAATTCCGGCACGATCCTGTCGCCTTCGGCTACCGGCAGTTCGTCGGGGCAGAGCGGCGTAAAGGTTTTCTGCGCGTCGATATCAAAGGACGCAATATATTTTTTGGCGGGCAAACGGAATTTGATCATGGTAAAACCTCCTATCGTTCGGTTTACAGTGAAGGAAGCGCATACGGATAACCGGCTTCCTTAAGATTGTTTATTCGATTATAAATGCGAAAGGGAAATATGTAAAGGTTGAAGGAAAGAAAAGCCGGGAAAATTTGCCTCTGAAAAAGTGTTGCTATATCATGGCATGCAATTTAAAACGAACAAACGGAGGAAATATTTCGAACTGTTCGTAATAAAACTATTGACAAACGAACAGTTTAGTTATATTATAATTACAACAAACAAACGTTTCGATAGAGGTGAACAAAATGAAAAAATTTTTACTGGCTTTTATCTTAGGCGCAATGTTAAGCGGCGGTTTTACATACATGACGGTTTCTGCTTCTCCGGAGATTTATGAAAAACAGGTGATCACCGTACATACCGGCGATACGCTGTGGGATATCGCTGCGGAATGGAGCGGGAAGGACGAGGACATCCGGGACGTTATCATGCGGATCCAGAAAGAAAACAGGCTGTCCGGCAGCAATCTTGCCGTAGGGCAGCAGCTGGTAATCCCGGTGCGCCGCACCGTTTCGGATGTGATTGCGGAACAGAACGAACGCAATATTACCACTGCGTTATTGATACAATGATTTTAGACTGGAATCGTTAAGGTATTTTTCATAAAACAGAGGCAGTACCAATGTAGCTCAGGTACTGCCTTTTTCTGTTTACTTATTTTTATTCATATGTTCTTTAGCAATTGCCCTGGTATAGAATGTAAATAAATATGTTTTTCCATTTCTTTTAAAGCCAGACAGGGAATCGGAACAGAAAAGTGAAAGTCTCGAAAACGCAGATGCTATGCGGTGTTTCGTAGCGTATTTTTTTGGACGCAAAACGTGATATAATGTATATAGTGGATTTGTTGGCTTTATCATATTTGTGATTTTCATGTTTTTTAAATGAAGGTTGGGATTTGAAAATGAAGCTGATTTCTATAGTTTGTCCGCGCTGCGGCGCAAAATTGCAGGCTATGGTGTTATCAAATCTGAAGGAAAAGATTATTTCTATTATGCAATAAACTTAAAGAAAGAATTCCGTGGCATTATAATACAAGGAGACACAGTTTGAGATATCTTTATTACGGCATGTACATATTGTCGATGGTTATATTCGGCACCAACCGGTATTATGTGACCAACATTTCCCTTGAGGGGAGCCAGATTGTTCTTTTCCGAACGCTAATTGGCGGTATGTTGCTGACTTCATTGGTCGTTTTGCGTGACGGATTTGACCGGTCTTCCGTGAGGTCGGATGCGGTGCCGCTTCTGTTCGGCGGGGTTGCTCTTGGCCTGAACTGGGTGGCGTTGTTTGAGGCATACCGTCTGTTGAATGTCAGTCTTGCCACACTGATTTATTATGTGGGGCCGGTCCTGTTCCTGTTATCTTCTCCTGTCCTTTTTCACGAAAAGCTGAGCGGGGCAAAGCTTGCGGCAGCTTGTACCGTACTGCTCGGGCTTGTGTGTATAAGCGGAAGTATTGTTCTCGGCGGAATGAGTTCCGCCGGTCTTTTTGCGGCTGCTATGTCGGCGTTGTTTTATGCGATGCTAATCGCTTTTAATAAGCATGTTGTTAGGACGGGCGGCATGCAGACGGCGGCCATAGAACTGGATGTTGCATTTGCGGTTGTGTTGCTTTATGTTCTGCTGACAGCTGCGTTTCCCCGTCCGCAGGCAGCTGATCTGCCATATCTTGCTGCTATCGGACTGATTAACACGGGTCTTGCATACTTTCTTTATTTTTCAGGTCTGCAAAAACTGCCAGGCCATACGGTTGCGCTGCTCAGTTATGTGGATCCCGTATCGGCGCTGCTTTTTTCTGCCGTCTTGCTGCATGAGACCCTGACTCCGCTGCAGTTGACCGGTACGGTGTTGATTATCGGAGGCGCTTTATTTGGAGAAAAACGCCCTTGAAGAATTGGTGAATGCGCAGAGTTGAATGAGGATAAGGGATAGTTCGGTAATGCAGGTTCCGGCTAGAGAAAACAAAAAACAAGACCCGTTTCATAGTTCCGTTGTTGTTTGTGCTGTTATGATATTTACAGGAATAATGTGCGTCACGAAGAGAGGGGAACATCTATGAAATCCTATACAGTGCATTTTGAGTTTGGCAATGGTTCTGTCTACACGGATATCCCGCTGGTATAAGTCAAGAGGATTTTTAACCAGCTTATCGATTCCTGCCGTAAAGAAGATATTCGTGAATTCAAATTCTTCTCTATACATGAAAGTTTAGTGGGGCAGATATAGTTTTCTACCCTAAGAGCGGAACTTGGATTAGTGCTGAGGCAATCACTAATGTTCGTAGCCGGCGAGCAATTGAAGATATGTTCCGGGTCGGTGCGGATAAGCTGGAAAAATTGAATCATTAAATCACAATATCTCAATAAAAGAACGCCTGACTTGATAAATCAGGCGTTTATTTGTTGTCCGTATTAAGGATAAAATGCTGAAACAGTTGACAGTTATTATAAAGGTTTGATAAAATTACTACGGTTAGCTTTTGCTAACCGTAGTATTAAAGCTGTAAGTTCATAATCTAAATGGGAACCGTGCCTGATACGATTGTATAAGGTTTGAATCAATCAGGCAGTGGTGTATTGCTGAAAACAAAATTATGTCAACTGAAATATTACAAGGGTTGCTGATTCCTTTTTTGGGAACATGCCTTGGCGCAGGATGTGTCTTTTTTATCCAAGGAAAACTACACTGGAAGGTAGAACGTGCATTTTCCGGATTTGCCGCTGGAGTCATGGTGGCGGCCTCTGTTTGGAGCCTTTTGATTCCCTCTTTGGAACAATCAGGACATATGGGAAAACTGGCATTTCTTCCGGCTGCAGTTGGCTTTTGGGCAGGTGTTCTTTTTCTGTTGTTGCTGGACGAGCTTATTCCGCACATTCATCGGGAAACGAACCAGGCTGAAGGACTTAAAAGTTCCCTATCCAGGACTGCAAAGCTGATGTTGGCAGTAACGCTTCACAATATACCGGAAGGGATGGCTGTGGGCGTTGTATATGCTGCCTTTCTATCTTCGGGAACAGCAAATGGCTTAGGAGGAATCAGCCAGGCAGACGCGCTTGCCTTGTCTTTCGGCATTGCGTTGCAGAATTTTCCGGAAGGAGCAATCATTTCGCTGCCATTGCGTACGGAAGGCATCAGCAATGTGAAAGCATTTTTTTGCGGAGTCCTTTCTGGGGCGGTGGAACCTGTGGGTGGATTACTTACCATACTGGCTGTAAGCTATGTGGTTCCGTTTCTGCCATATTATCTTGGATTTGCTGCGGGGGCCATGCTTTACGTGGTTGTGGAAGAACTGATCCCAGAAATGAGTCAGGGGAAACATTCTAATATTGGGACGATTTGTTTTGCGGTTGGTTTTTCTGTGATGATGGTGCTGGATGTTGCGTTAGGATAGATAAGAAGAACCCTATAAGAGTACGTGTTTTATGGCTTATTTTATGCTGTATTAAACAGGGAAGGTCAATAAATGCGCATGCTGCGCAGCTTGCGGTAAAGTAACTATTTCAGATTTTCCCAGTAATTTCCCGGAATGACAATGTCATGACCGGGAATTTTTTTATGATCAAACAGGGGAAGCAGGTCCGTGACTTTTATCGGTTCCGGTTTGGGAAGCTGGCCTGCCAGCCAGGCGATGTACCCGATCAGCGGTTCCGGTGAAGGGAACTGCTGGCGTAAAAATCCGACATCTACTGCTTTTTCCCGTTTGGCCAGACGGGCGCCGTCCGGCGTGATCAGCAGGGGCAGGTGAAGAAACCGGGGAGGCGTAAACCCCAGCGTCCGGAACAGGAAGAGCTGCGGCGCCGAGGAGCTCAGCAGGTCGCTGCCCCGTACGACCTGGGTGACGCCCATCAGCCCGTCGTCGATAGTGACGGCAAGCTGGTAGGCAAATACGCCGTCACTGCGGCGGATGATGATATCGCCCCAGTCCCGGGCCAGGTTATAGGACTGGGGGCCGTAATGCCCGTCGGTAAACTGTATGTCTGTATCCGGCAGGATCAGCCGGGCCGCGGGATGCCGCTGCCTGCGTTTCTCCCGGACTTCTTCCGCGGTAAGACGGCGGCAGGTGCCGGCGTACACGACCCGCCCGTCGGCAGCGTGGGGCGCGTCTGCCACATGGAGCTGGGCACGGCTGCAGAAACAGGGATATACGAAATGATTGTCTTTTAATTGCCGGTAATATTTCTCATAAATAGCTGTCCGCTCGCTCTGGTACGGGATTTCTGCATTGTCCCAGGTGATGCCCAGCCACTCCAGGTCCGCTAAAATCTGGTCAGCGAAAGTGCGGGGACAGCGTACCGGGTCCAGGTCCTCTATGCGCAGCAAAAACTTGCCGCCCCGGCTTTTGGCACAGAGCCAGGCTGCCAGCGCCGTATAGATATTGCCCAGATGCATCCTGCCGCTGGGGGTGGGAGCGAAGCGCCCGGTTGGTTTAGATGATGAAACGGTAAAATCTTCCATAATAAGTTGCCTTTCGTGTTGCTAAGGAACTACCGATAAATTTGTCTGCGTTCGGTCATTGCGCAAATTTATTTAATCAGTGTATCCTAAAAATTTCTGATTTTCTGTTAGTCCGGCAATGATAAGTTCATAAATATTTCATTTTTTATTATACCATAACGGATATAATAATATAGAATATAAAGAAAAATGAGATACAGTATGCGGAAAGCCGCAGGATTGATACTGCTTTATTTACGGTGCGCGCCGTACAGAACTTGCGAGGTAAAATAATTATGGAAGAGAATGAAGTAAAAAAGGCTGCTGAAAAAGCAGAAGAAGCAGCAGAGAAAATGAAAGACAATGCGGAAGATGTGGCAGAAAACCTGCGTGATGCTGCGAAGGAGACTGTTGACACGGTAGCTGAAGCTGTCGAAGAAACGGCTGGCGGCAAGGATTCTTCTGATGTGAAAGAAAATACGAAGGCTGAAGAAGATGCCGCTGCTGAGCCTGAGAAAAAAGAAATTGAGCCGCTGGAAGATATTGATACCGAATGGGAAGCGGAAAAACTCTGCCGCTGGGGCGCGGCCCGCGCCAGCGTGCTGGTTGTGGCGCCGGTGCTGGGCACCATGGCGCTGATTGCCAATGAAGTGTATATGATCACCCGCCTGGCGGATCTGCGGGGCGTCAAGATTTCCGAAGGAACGGCGCTGGGACTGCTGGGTTCTTTAGGCGCGACCTTTATCGGGCAGTCGGTATTCACCCTGCTTCCGATTGCCGCTATCCAGATTCCGCTGGCTGTTTCCATTACCTACGGCGTAGGCAAGGCGGCGAATGCCTGGCTGAAGGCCGGCCGTCCGGAAGATGTGGCCAGCTTCCGGGAGGTATTCGAAAAAGCGCGGAAGGAAGGCGCGGAGAATGCGGATACCTTCAGCAATATGGATTGCAAGGACGAGCCCTTGGGGGACGAAAGCAAAAAATTTGACTTACACGCATTAAAGGAAAAAATGCAGAACCTCAAAGGGGAAGACGTCTTTGCCGGTGTCAAGACGACTGCGGATAAAGCGGAATCCAATATTTCACAGCGGATCAAGGATTTCAACGACCGTATCGTAAATCCGCTGAAGAGCAAGAGCGACCGCTGGATCTCGGCCCAGAACTGGCAGCAGCTGTCCAAGGGCGAGCTGGTGGTTCCTTACAGCGAAATCAAGATGTATATGACGAAGGCGCTGGCCGGCAGCGATTTCGCGCTGCTGGATATCGGGTATCTGGCGCCGGATTATATCCGCATGAACCTGCAGCATAACACATACGGGACGCTGGAACTGAAGCTTTCCGTACTGGACTTTTTCGTGGACCAGAACGAAGCTGTAGCGCATATCAAAGTGGAAGGCTTCGATATTTTCAACAATGATTTCGCGTCCCTTGTTGTCAATACGGTTGGGGATAAGCTGATCGTGGCGATCATCGATCTTATTTTTGACAGGGTGACCATTGAAAACAAAGATGTGGAAATCACTTACGAAAACGGTGTGATCGGTCTTGACTTTACCAAAACGTTACAGGAAAGCAAAATCGGCAAGACCCGCTTCCTGAAAAAATCTGTTTTGGATGTGCTGCATTTCACCAGCCTGAATGTGATGGAAGAAGGGCTGAAAGTGAAAGCCAACGTCATGCTGCGGTAACTGCGGGAGACGGATTGACTGGCAGTGACCGGCTTTTTAGAAATACAGTTTTGGAAGGGATTGATGCCGAAACCATTCATGTGTGTCTGGTTTCGGCATTTCTTTTTACCGATTTTGCCAAAATACGCAATTTGGTGTAAAATATAATGTACACTGCAAAAGTGTTTGCTTAAGGAGATACTGATTAAAAGCGCCGGCAAGCGTGCAGACGAATTCATCAGCATTTCCTTAAATATAATTAGCAGGATTTTCCTGTTGGAGGATGTTGTGGCGTTTACCTATCGCAGAAAAACTTCGGCTATGGTGGAGAGCGCGATTTGCGCGGCGATAGCCATTGTTTTCAATTTACTGTTTGCTTATGTTCCCTTTATGGGGATTATTCTGAATCTGATCATGCCGTTGCCGCTGGTAGTCTGCGGTATGCGCAACGGGCTGCGCTGGAGCATCATGTCCGGTGTGGTTTCTACAATTTTGGTAGCCATGACGGTCAATCCGATCCATGCGCTGTTCTACATCGGCGTGTACGGCGTCATGGGAATCGTGCTGGGTGAATGCATGCACCGCCATCTGCCTGCCAAAAAGCTGCTGGTGTACGCATCCATCGGGGCGCTGGTCAGCATCGGTATCAATATGTTCCTGGCCCTCTATGTCATGGGCATCCATCCTGTCGATATGATGTTCCAGTCGCTGGACGACGCGATCCCCCAAATTGCTGCTTCCTTTAATACCGGCGGCATGACGCCGGAGCAGGCGGCTGCCTTTACGGCGCAGATGACGGAAATGGTTTCCATGATCAAGATTATCCTGCCGGGCGCTATGCTGCTGATGGCGCCGATCCTGGTCATGATCAATTACTGGGCCGCCCGCAGGATTCTGGCGCGGACCGGGGAAACGTTCCCGGAGTTTCCGCCGACGGAAGAATGGTCGTTTCCGCCTGTGGTGGCGCTGGTCTATGTGGCTGCCCTGTTTGTGATCCAGTATTTCCAGAATGACCGAAGCCATATTGCGTATACGGTTGCCGCCAATGTCTGGGCCATCTGCAGCATGCTGCTGCTGGTGCAGGGGCTGGTGTTCGCGTACTGGTACATCAAAAAGCACAATAAGCCCATCTGGTGGTTCAAGGTCCTTGTCCCGCTGTCCATGTTTATCTCCCTGGTCGGCCTGCTCATGACCTATGTGGGCGGCTATGACATCCTGTTTGATGCCCGCAGGCTGCGGTCGAAAAAATACGAAGCGGAACGGGAAAAAAAGAAGATGTCAGGCAAAGGCGACAAAAAATAGGATTGTTTTCTCTGTATATGGTTGAAGAAGTGAGCGCAGGACAAAGAGTATAATCAGGAACGTAATGAAATTGTAATGTGTAAGTTGAGGTGATTTGCATGTTTGGAAACCGAAGCCAGTTTTCCAGCTGGAAAGAGGTCGGCATATATGTTTTGCTGATCGTCTTGCTGGTGGCAGCGATATGCGTATTCCAGCCGCTTTTTATTCCGGGCGGCGTGCTGCTGGTTATCCTTGTGATCTGGTTTGCCCGCCGGGCCAATAAAAGCAAGCAGGTGACGCTGTCCGGGTATCTGGACGACATTATCCGCAATATTGAGCGCACGGTGCACTATTCTACAAAAAATCTGGATGTGGGCATGGCGGTATTTTCCAGCGACGGCAAGCTGCAATGGAAAAACGAAAAGTTTCAGGAGCTGACGGGTTTAAAATCTCTGGAGGGGAAACGGCCGGAGGAAGTATTGCCGCTGCAGCCGAATGCGTTTGAGACCATGTGCGTCAAGGATGACAGCAAGGTCATCAAGATCAAAAAACGGTACTACCTGATGCGGTATTACAGCGTGCCAAATCAGAACGGCAACAGCAGCAGTAACATAACAAAGGACAACAGCCATCTGCCCGGCACCCTGATGCTGTATCTGACGGATGTGACCGACTGGGAACTGCTGAAGCAGCGTTTTAGCGAAGAACGGATGTGTCTGGCCTATGTCCGCTTTGACAATTATGAAGATGTAATGAAGGGCATGAGCGAAAGCGCCCGTTCCAATCTGGACGGTGAAATCGGCGATATCATCAATAAGTGGGCGGAGTCGCTGCAGGGCTTTATCATCCGTACCAACAAAGAGAATGTGGTAGTCGGCTTTAATTATAAGAACCTGCAGAAGGCGATTGAAGAAAAATTTACCGTACTGGATAAGGTGCGGGAGGTCCGGCAGGGCAATAAATTATCCCCGACCCTCAGTATCGGTATCTCCAAGGACGGAGATACATTGCAGGAGGTCAGCATGCACGCCGGCAAGGCGCTGGATCTGGCGCTGGGCCGGGGCGGCGATCAGGTTGTAGTGGAGTGCGACAAGCAGATGCAGTATTTTGGCGGGACTAATGCGGTCAGCGCCAAAAGTACCCGCGTGCGGGCCCGCATTGTGGCCCATACCATCCGGGAACAGATGGAAGACGCGGAAAAAATATTTGTCATGGGCCATGCCAATGAGGATTACGATGCTATCGGCAGCGCAATCGGCGTGGCAAAGCTGGCCCTGTCCCTGAAGAAACCGACGTTTATTGTTGTCAGCGAAAGAAGTACCTCCCTGCAGAAGCTGAAAAATCTTGTGTTCAACAGCGAGCTGAATATTTCCGAAGAGGATAAGCAGTATGCAGGTATCTTCATACACGAGGAAGAGGCGTTAAAGGAAATTACGCCGCGCTGCCTGCTGATGCTGGTGGACCATCACAGGGCGGCGCTGAGCGCCAGCCAGAAGGTGCTGGAGGCGATTCCGCAAAAGCGGATCATTATCGACCATCACCGCCGGGCGGAAGATATCATCAAAAATACGATCCTGAAATATATGGAGCCGTCGTCCTCTTCCGCCAGCGAGCTGGTAACGGAACTGACAGGTTATTTTGACGACAAGCTGGAATTTACGAAGGGGGAAGCGACGGCGCTGTACAGCGGTCTGGTGGTGGATACCAAGAATTTCAATGTACAGACAGGCGCCCGGACCTTTGAAGCGGCGGCGCTGCTGCGTACATCCGGCGCGGATCCGGTCCTGGTGCGGCAGCTGTTCAAGGATGATATGGAATCCTTCCGGGAGCGGTACCGCCTGATCGCGGAGGCGGAAACCCCGCTGCCGCACATGGCGATTTCTGTCAACCGCGGCGTGGAGAATACCAGCGCTGTTTCCGTTCTGGCAGCCCAGGCTGCCGACGCGCTGATCAGTGTTACAGAAATTTCCGTAGGCGTGGTGATCTCCGCCTGCACGGACGGGAGCGTCAATGTCAGCGCCCGCAGCGACGGCAGCATCAACGTCCAGCGCATCATGGAAGAGCTGGGCGGCGGCGGGCATCAGACGGTGGCCGGCGTGCAGCTGCAGAATGCGGACCCGGATGAGGTAAAACGGCAGATTATTGAGCTGACGAGAAAACAGTTTGACGAATTAGAGGAGAAAGAAAAAAATGAAGGTAATCTTACTGAGTGATGTTAAAAATTTAGGCAAAAAAGGCGATATTGTAGAAACTGCGGAAGGCTACGGACGCAATTACCTGATTCCCCGCAAGCTGGCCAAGGAGGCGACCGCGGTCAATATGAACCAGGCCCTGCAGGATAAAAAGGTGGCGGAGCACCGCGCGGCGCAGCGCAAGGACGAAGCCGTAATGCTGGCCTCCCAGGTGGAAAAGGTGACGGTAAAATTGAAACTGAAGGTAGGCGCCAACGGCAAACTGTTCGGCGCGGTTACCTCCAAGGACGTGGCGGAAGCCCTGATCAAACAGACCGGGCTGGCGGTTGACCGCCGCAAGATCGAGCTGGACCAGACCGTTAAGCTGCCGGGTTCCTATACGGCGGTGGCGAAGCTGCACCCGGAAATTTCCGCAAAATTCAATGTAATCGTGGAAACCGACGCAGACTGAAAGACCAAGGGACAGTTGTCTGGTGAGATAAACGGCAGGGGTTTACGATGCAGGACAGGCTACCTCCGCAGAATATAGAAGCGGAACAATCTGTGATCGGCGCCATGCTGATCGATAAAAACGCCGTAGGGATCGTTACGGAAAAGCTGATGCCGGAGGATTTTTACCGGCAGGCGCACCAGCTCATCTTCAGCGCTATGCTGACGCTGCATTCCAAAAATGAGCCCATCGATATGATCACGGTGGTGGATGAGCTGAAAAAAATGGGTAAGCTGGACGATGTTGGCGGCATTTCCTATATTACGCTGCTGGCCAACGCGGTGCCTACGGCCGCCAATGCCAAGTACCACGCCCAGATCGTAGAGGATAAGGCGCTGCTGCGGCAGCTGGTGGAAGGCGGCACGGCAATCGCTTCCATGGGCTATGAAGGCACGGAAGATGTCAGGGATATTATGGACCAGGCGGAAAAGACCATCCTGCGCATTTCCAACCGGAAAGGCGGGAAGGATTTTGCGGCGATTGACGAAGTGGTGACCGAAACGCTGAACCGGATTGCGATCCTTATGGAGAGCAAGGACGCGGTGACCGGTGTGGCGACCGGTTTCCAGGACCTGGATAAACTGACAGGGGGCCTGCATCCGTCGGATTTCATCATTCTGGCAGCCCGTCCGTCCATGGGCAAAACGGCGCTGGCGCTGAATATGGCCCAGAATGTGGCGATCCGGGGCGCACGTAAGGGAGAGGCACCCAAACGGGTGGCTTTCTTCAGTCTGGAAATGAGCCGGGAGCAGCTGGTGCAGCGCATGCTCTGCGCGGAAGCGGATGTCAATGCCCAGTGGCTGCGCGGCGGCGGTGAACGGGAAAAGGAAAGGGATAATTCGGATATATGGAACCGGTTGTGGGTCGCGTCGGACCGTCTGGCAAATTCCCAGATCTTCATTGACGACACGCCAGGCATTTCTATCATGGAAATGCGTTCCAAGGCGCGCCGCCTGCAGGCGGAAGGCGGGCTGGACCTGGTCGTCATCGACTACCTGCAGCTGATGCAGGGGACGGCAGGCCGGAACAGTTCCGATAACCGGCAGCAGGAGGTCTCGGAGATTTCCCGCGGGCTGAAGGCGCTGGCCCGGGAGCTGAACGTGCCGGTACTGGCGCTTTCCCAGTTAAGCCGGAGCGTGGAGGCGCGGCAGGTAAAGAAGCCGATGCTGTCCGATCTGCGGGAGTCCGGTTCGCTGGAGCAGGACGCAGATATCGTCATGTTCCTGTACCGGGAAGACTACTATAAAGGGGCGGACGAAGCGCCGACCAATATCACCGAGCTGATCGTGGCCAAGCACCGTAACGGTCCGACAGGCCGGGTCAACCTGTTCTTCAAGAGCGAATGCACGAGATTCAGGGACCTGTCCAAACGGGAAGACGGC
>JAFTZZ010000018.1 GCA_017460905.1 Acidaminococcaceae bacterium
GTTCGGCGATCTCCGTAGAAGGGGTGATGGGATACCCGCCGTAAAACTTCACGCCGGCGGCGATGGCGCCTTCTACTACTGCCTGGTTGCCTTGCAACAGCAATACTCTGGACATATCATCTCACTCCTTTTCCACAAAAATCGCATAATCAGGGCAGCGCATCTCGCACTGGCCGCAGCTGATGCAGTCTTTTTCTTTGCCTTCGACAATCGCTACTTTTTCAATTTCGGTCACTTCCAGCACCTTTTTGGGACAGAAGTTGACACAGATGCCGCAGCCTTTGCAGCGTTTTGTGATGAGTTTTAACATTTCCAAACCTCCTCCGGATGACAACCCCTCTTGACGGGACGCCCTGAACCGGCGTCCCTTAATATATCTAATTTAATTTCAAATAGTTTATTCATATTATTATATCGTATTGTACTTTTTAATTAAAGTAAAAAAAGTGAATGTTAACAGAAATTTTCAGTTAAAGCGATGAGAGCTGCCGGTTTTTCAGAAAAGAAAAAACTGTCTTGTGAAAAATGTAGTATCGGTTTTTGCAATTTAGGGAAAAAATAGTTATAATAAACGAAAATTATATTTTGGACAGATAACGACCAAGGACCTGTGTAATCAATATGGAACATTTATGTTTTCCGGACTGCTGACGGGCGTGGACAGCAGGAAAGCATTTATGCGGACAGGGGATTGTAAATGAATAAGAAAGAAAAAGAACAGGACAAGCGCAGCCGCCTGATGGCAGCTACCGAAGAAGTGTTTTCCCGCAGGGGCTATGCGCAGGCAACGATGGATGAGATCATTGCCCTGGCAGATACGGGCAAAGGCACGCTGTATAAATATTTTGGCAATAAAGACAACCTGTTTTACACGCTGGTTTCCCGGAAGCATGAAAAGCTGATGCAGGATATGCGGCTGGTAGCGGACGACCAGAACCTGGGCATTGAAGCACGGCTGGTCGGGATTCTGGCGGTCTGGATTGATTTTATCCAGAAAAATACAGTGCTGTGGCAGGTGCTTTGTTTTGAGATGACCTGTGCGAACCGGGGCTATTCCGCCATGCCGGATGCAGACGGCAATTTGCGGCTGGTGGCGCGGTGGGGCGACCTGCCTTCTCAGGAAGAGCAGGAAAATATTTTGCGGTACCACCGCCTGCTGTCAGAAGAGGTAGAACCTATAACCCGCGTGTACCGGGACGGGATCCGGCAGAAATTTTTCAATAAAATCGCCGAGCATGAAGACATTGCGGAAAACATTTTTTTTGCGGTGGCGATGCTGATCTTTGTCCATAAGGAAAACAGCCTGCATACGATCGATCCGCGGGAGCTGGCCGAAAATATCGTCAGGACACGTCTGTACGGGCTGGCGGCAGGCACCCGGTGAAGAAAATTTTACGGGAATGTAAAGAATTTTATTGACAGTTTGCCATAATATATGTAATATTGTTTTGTTATGTTTTATAAATTCATATACATTCATCAAGAGTAGCTGAGGGACTTGGCCCGGTGACGCTACGGCAACCATCCTTCGGGAACGGTGCCAAATCCAGCGGGAGACCCGGAAGATGAAACGCTGCGGATACAAGCTCTTCACCCGTCTGGCGAAGAGTTTTTTTATGCTGCTGCTTGTGAAAGGTGCGCAGAAGGGAAAACACCAATGATAAAGTTAGTAAATGTAGAAAAAACCTATTTCAGCAAAGCCGGCAATATAGAGGCGCTGAAAAAGACGAATATTGAGGTCAGGCAGGGGGAGATTTTCGGCATTATCGGTTTGTCCGGCGCCGGAAAATCCACGCTGATCCGCTGCATCAACATGCTGGAGGTGCCTACGGGCGGGCAGGTCTTTGTGGACGGGCAGGAACTGACTGCCATGAGCGAGGCGCAGCTGCGCAAGGCGCGGCAGAATATCGGTATGATCTTCCAGCACTTCAACCTGCTGGCGTCCCGTACTGTCTTCGATAATGTGGCGTTCCCGCTGGAAATCCAGGGCATGCCGAAGGACAAGATTGCTGAGCG
The DNA here is from genome assembly GCA_017460905.1 of Acidaminococcaceae bacterium. GTDB lineage: Bacteria > Bacillota > Negativicutes > Acidaminococcales > Acidaminococcaceae > Succiniclasticum. Next base: position 2,017 of record JAFTZZ010000018.1, read on the forward strand.
GGTCGGGGAACTGCTGGACCTGGTACAGCTGCGGGACCGGGCGGATTATTATCCCAGCCAGCTTTCCGGCGGACAGAAGCAGCGTGTCGGCATCGCCCGGGCGCTGGCGTCCAATCCGAAGGTGCTGCTTTCCGATGAGGCGACCTCCGCGCTGGACCCCCAGACGACGAAATCGATCCTGCAGCTGCTGCGGGATATCAATAAACGGCTGAACCTGACCATCGTGATGATCACCCACCAGATGGAAGTGGTGAAGGAAATCTGCGACCGGGTCGCGGTCATTGAAAACGGCGTCATTATTGAAGAAGGCTCCATGTACAAGGTGTTTACCGAGCCGCAGGAAGAAACGACCAAGGAATTTGTCAAGACGGTCAATGATATCAAAATTCCGCCGATGATCGATACGGAATCCATGAAGCAGAACTATTTCCCCGGCTCCCGCCTGCTGGCGAACCTGACGTTTTTAGACAGCGGGGACAGGCAGGAAAAATCCACCGGCGCCGACCAGCCGCTGGTGTCCGCTATTATCAAACGCTTCGGGGTCGATGTGAATATTATTTCCGGCAAGGTCGATTACCTGAAGGACCTGCCTTACGGGACACTGCTGGTGGAAATCATGGGCGATGAAAAAAGTATTGCCGACTCCCTGCGGTATATCAGGGAGGCCGGCGTAAAGCTGGAGGTGATCGGGTATGTCGGATAATATGATTGATTTGCTGATGAAATCGCTGGGCGAGACCTGTTACATGGTGCTGATTGCCATCGTGCTGGCGACGCTGATCGGGCTGCCGTTGGGCGTGATCCTGACGGTAACGCGGAAAGACCACATCATGCCCAACTCGCTGGTGCATAACGTGCTGGGGGCCATCGTCAACGCGACGCGTTCCACGCCGTTTATCATCCTGATGGTGGCAATCATCCCGCTGACCCGCATGATCGTCGGTTCTTCCATCGGGACTACGGCTGCCATCGTGCCGCTGACCATTACGGCAGCGCCGTTTATCGCCCGCGTCATTGAATCTTCCCTGCTGGAAGTGGACAGGGGCGTTATTGAAGCGGCGCAGTCTATGGGCGCAAGCCCGCTGCAGATCATCGGCAAGGTGATGCTTCCGGAGTCGCTGCATTCCATCGTGCTGGGAATTACCCTGGCACTGATTGCGCTGATTGGCGCGTCTGCCATGGCCGGCGCCTTAGGCGGCGGCGGGCTGGGCGATTTGGCTATCCGTTACGGATACCAGCGTTTCCAGATGGATGTCATGATCGCTACGGTCGTTGTGCTGATCATCATGGTGCAGGGCGTGCAGACGGTCGGCAACATGCTGAGCCGCAAACTGAACAAGAATAAATTATCGTAAACGCCGCTTTATTGAGAAAGAGCGCAGGCGGTCTGAGAAAAAATCCGCAGGTGCCGATTCAGGCGCAGCGTCATTTACAAACCGGTATCCAGCCAGCATGGATGCCGGTTTTTTACATGGCGTTAGGGGCAGGTTCCGGTTTTACATGGCGTCTCTTCATGTACAGGTCTGCATGGCGACTGCTGGTGGATCAGGCTTTTTTTCGCATTTCATAGCAAAATAGTAAAAAATTCACAAACGCATATTGACTTTCACACAATAAAGTAGTAAATTGATAAATAACGAATTCTGTTTATAATTTTTATTAAAAGATGATTGCGATACTGACAAAGCAGACGAAATGAGCGGTAAGGAGGATTTTTTACTATGGCCGAAAAGATCGAGAACCCTTTGACGAAGCAGCTGTGTGAAGCGCTGGCTTCTTTAAAGACGGAAAAGCAGATTGCCAATTTCCTGGAGGATGTCTGCACCATCAGCGAATACAAAGCGCTGGCGCAGCGTTTTGAGGTAGCCCGGCTTCTGGACGAGGGCGTCAAATATGAAGATATTGTTGAGCGCACCGGCGCCAGCACTGCTACCATTTCCCGCGTGAAGCGCTGCCTTGTTTACGGGAAGGACGGATATGACGCGGCGCTGACCAATCTGAAAAAGAAACGCCACGAGACCCGTTCGCCCAAGGTTATCCGCAAAGCGAAGTTTGAAAAGGAAAGAGCTGAAAGAAAGAGAGCTGTCAGAGAGAATGGCTGATACGATATTACAGGTGCCGTACGGCACAAGGGATGTGCTTCCGGGAGAAGCGGCGGCTCGCCGCCAGATGGAAGACAAGATCTGCGGGCTGTTTACGCGGTGGGGGTACGATGAAGTGGCGACCCCGACCTTTGAATATCTGGATACTTTTGCCGGTACGGACCAGTCCAGCGCCGGCGCTTTTAAATTTTTTGACCGGAAGGGCAGCATCCTGATGCTGCGTACGGACATGACAACGCCTATCGCCCGGATGGTGGCGACGCGGATGCGCAAGGACAAAGGCGTTAAGCGTCTTTCCTACCGCGCCCAGCTGTTCCGTTATGAAGAGGCGCAGGCCGGCCGCCAGTGTGAGTTTACCCAGTGCGGCATAGAGATGATGGGCGCTTCCGGAGCCGCTGCGGATGCGGAAGTGGTTGCCCTTGCGGTGAATACCCTGCTGGAAGCGGGACTGAAAAATTTTAATATCACGCTGGGGCAGATGGAATTTATCAACGGGCTCATCGAAGCAGCGGCCCTGACGGATGAGCAGGCGAAAGAAATAAAACGCTGCCTGATCAGGCGCAATGCGGCGGGGCTGGAGGAAGCGGTGGACGCCGCCAAAATTCCGGAACAGCTGGCGTATATTTTTAAGGAGCTGCTGTTCCTCCATGGCGGCGTGGACCTGCTGGAGGATATGCAGAAGCGGGTCTTGAGCCGCCGCTGCTGGGATGCGCTGCAGAACCTGCGGGAAATTTACGAGCTGGCGAAAGCCTACGATGTGGCGCAGTACCTAAGCTTTGACCTGGGGCTTACCCGCAGTCTGGACTATTACACCGGTATGCTGTTTGAAGGCTACGCAGCCGGCATGGGGTATTCCCTCATCGGCGGCGGCCGTTATGATAACATGATGCAGCGGTTCGGCAATCCCTGTCCGGCTACCGGTTTTGCGCTGGGCATCGACCGGATCGCGCTGACGCTGCAGCGGCAGGGCAGCCTGACGGTGGAACGGCCGGAAGCTGTTTTTGTAGGCTATGCCGCCGGGAAAGCGCCGGAAGGGATCCGGCTGGCTTCCGCCCTCCGTAAGGAAGGCAAGCGGGTCCGGCTGGCAAGCTGTTCGATGACCGGGGAAGAAGCGGAGCAGGCGGCCCGGGACAGCCGCTGCGACGCCTGCCGGTATGTGGGGGATTAAGCAAAATGGAAGAATACATTACGATAGCCCTGCCTAAGGGCAAGCTGTTTAAACGCAGTCTGGACCTGCTGGCTAAAGTCGGTTACAGCGCGGAGGGCGTCTCCGAGGATTCCCGCAAGCTGGTGATTGCCAACGAAGAAACCAAAGTGCGTTTTATCATTACCAAGACCGTAGACCTGCCTACCTATATCGAGTATGGCGCCGCGGATATCGGCATCATCGGCAAGGATGTCCTGCTGGAGGAGCAGAAGGATGTCTATGAGCTGCTGGATCTGGGCTATGGCAAATGCCGCCTCATGATGGCGGTGCCGGAAGCGAAAAAACGGCCGGAACTGAAAGATTATGCGCATCTGCGCGTAGCGACCAAGTATCCCCGCTGCGCCAGGGAATATTTTGACAGGCTGGGGATCCAGATGGAGATCGTCAAATTGAACGGTTCCATTGAACTGGGGCCGCTGATCGGGCTGTCGGAGCTGATCGTGGATATTGTGGAAACCGGTACGACAATCCGGGAGAACAAGCTGGTGGAAGTGGACAGCATCTTTACTTCTACTGCCCGGCTGATCGCCAATCCGGTCAGCTTCAAATTGAAGTTTGACCGGCTGCATAAACTGGTGACGGATCTGCGCGCTGTACTGGCGGAAGAAAAGAAAAAGTAAGGGAAGGACAGAAGATTACCATGAACATAACAGATGCAAGAAAGATGAGCGCGGCGGAAATTGCGGCGCTGCTGCACAAAAAAGCCTTTGACGAGACGGAACTTTCCCCCGGCGTGCAGGCTGCCTGCGACCGGATGTGGGGCGAGCACCTGACGGCGGCGCAGATCGTTGACCGCATTGTGGGCGGCGTGCGCAAGGGCGGCGATGAAGCGTTATTATATTTCACCAATACTATTGACCGGGCAGGCCTTACCGCGGATACGCTGCGGGTTACGGAGAGGGAGTTTGACGAAGCCCGGACGCTGGTGGACCCGAACGTGATCGATTCCATCACCCGCGCGATTATGAATGTGAAAAAGTTCCACGAGGAGCAGATGCCGAAATCGTGGATCACCAACCGCGCCCATGGCAGCATCCTGGGGCAGAAGGTCACGCCACTGGACAGCGTGGGAATCTATGTGCCCGGCGGTACGGCGGCCTATCCGTCCAGCGTAATCATGAACGCGGTTCCCGCCAAGGTGGCAGGGGTACCGCGGATTGTCATGGCAGCGCCTCCGGGAAGGGACGGCAAGCTGAATCCCTATGTGCTGATTACAGCGGAAAAGATCGGCATCAGCGAAATTTACAAGATGGGCGGCGCCCAGGCCATTGCGGCGCTGGCCTTTGGCACGGAAACGGTGCCGAAGGTAAACAAGATCACCGGCCCCGGCAATATTTTTGTGACGCTGGCGAAAAAAGCGGTGTACGGGCATGTTGATATTGATATGCTGGCCGGTCCCAGCGAAATCCTGATCATTGCGGACGATTCGGCGAACCCGGTCTATCTGGCTGCCGACCTGCTGAGCCAGGCGGAACACGACCCGCTGGCCAGCGCGATTCTGATCACCGACAGCGAACGGATCGCGAAAGCGGTGGCGGCTGAAGTGGAGGTCCAGGTGAAGGATCTGCCCCGGGAAGAAATCGCGGCGGCGTCCCTGAAAGCCATGGGAAAGATCATCCTGGCAAAGGATATGGATACGGTTGTAGCCATGGCCAACATCAGCGCGCCGGAGCATCTGGAAGTGATGACGAGAGCCCCGTTCCAGCTGATGCCCCTGCTGCATAACTGCGGCGCCATGTTCCTGGGGACGGATTCCCCGGAACCGCTGGGCGATTATTTTGCCGGTCCCAACCATGTTCTGCCCACCGGCGGCACGGCAAAATTCTACAGCGTGCTGAACGTGGAAACATTCATGAAGAAAACCAGCATCATTTCCTATACGAACAAGGCGCTGCTGGAAGCCGCGGACGACATTATCGCCATGGCCGAGGCGGAAGGGCTGCGGGCCCATGCCAACGCAATCCGCAAACGGCAGGAAAAATAGTTTTCAGGAAATAACGACTGCATACGTATATTAGCGATTTAACCAAGAGGTGAACACCGTGTCTGAATTTGCTGTTCGCTCCAGCCTGGCAGGGCTGGAGGAATATGAAGTAGAAACCATAGAGGCCGATATCGTAATCAATGCCAACGAATCCAATTACCCGGTTCCGGCCCCGATCCAGGCGGAAATCGAGGAACGGACAAAAAAGTTTACGTTTAACCGCTACCCGCCCATGAAGTGCGAAACGCTTTCCGCGCTGATCGCCGGTACGCTGGGCGTCGATATCGACAAAGTGCGTGTAGGCAACGGCTCCAGCGAACTGCTGCAGATGGCCTGCTATGCTTTTGGCGGGCAGGGCCGGAAGATTGCCGTACCCTATCCGTCCTTTTCCATGTACGGCGTGTACGCCCAGATGTCGGACAGCGAAGTGCTGCGCTATCCGCTGAACGTGGAGGGCTTTCTGGATGCGGACGCGGTCATTGCGTTCTGCGCGGAACATAAACCGGATTTGCTGATTATCAATAACCCCAACAATCCTACGGGCAATTATAACCCGCTGCCGGTCATCGAAAAAATTATCGCCAATGTATCCTGTCCCATCATCGTGGACGAGGCATATATGGAATTTGCCCGGGGTGAAGGCGTGGATCCCCGCGACCTGCGCCCGCTGTCCCAGCTGAAGCTGGTGGCGGGTTCCGCCCTGGCGCTGCTGAACAAATACAACCATTTCCTGGTGTACCGGACCTTTTCCAAGGCGTACAGCCTGGCAGGCATGCGGGTCGGTTACTCGGTAGGCAGTATCACGCTGAGCCGCATTCTGGGAAAAACGCTGCTGCCTTATCATGTCAACGCCTATTCCCTGATGGCGGCGGAGGTCAGCTACCGGCATAAAGACGCGTTCCGGGAACAGATTGAAGAGATCCGTTCCCAGCGGGAACTGATGATCGCGGAGCTGCAGGAGCTGGGCATGAAGGTGTGGCCGACGGAAACGAATTTCATCTGTTACTGCCCGGACGGCAAACTGCAGAACATGCTGGCCGACGCGTATGACAGAAAATACGGCGTGAGCAACTATACCCAGGCCACCAAAGCCGGGAAAATGATTTTCAAAAGCATGCTGGCGGAAAAAATCCTGCTGCGCGATTTTACGGAGCATCCGGTGCTGCAGGGCTGCATTCGCCAGACGATAGGCGTTCCGGAAGAAAACGGGATCGTCATGAACCGGATCAAAAGTCTTTGCAGGGAGTGTTTAGGCTATGAGCAAATCAACTGAAACAAAAAAGGCCCGCACTGCGGAAATCAGCAGAAATACGGCGGAAACGCAGGTGGAAGTGCGACTGGACCTGGACGGGGACGGAAAATGCGACATATCCACCGGGATCGGTTTTCTGGACCACATGCTGACGCTTTTGGCGAAACACGGTTTTATGGATCTGACGGTCAAAGCCAAAGGAGACCTGGCGGTTGACAGCCACCATACGGTGGAGGACATCGGTATCGTTTTAGGCGCTGCGCTGAAGGAAGCGCTGGGCGACAAGGCGGGGATCCATCGCTACGGGAACTGTTTTATCCCCATGGATGAAACGCTGGCCCAGGTCTGCCTGGATTTTTCCGGCCGTCCGTTTTTGGTGTTCGGCGCGGATATTCCCAAAGTACAGGTTGGTAATTATGAAGCAGAGATGACCGAGGAATTTTTCCGGGCCGTGGCCATGAACTGCGGGCTCACACTGCATATCCGCGTGCTGTACGGCAGCAACGTGCATCACATCATTGAAGCGATTTTCAAAGCATTTGCCAGGGCTGTGGCCGAGGCGGTTGCCAAAGATGCCCGGGTGAAGGGCGTCATGAGCAGTAAAGGCGTATTATAAAATTTCAGGAGACAATAACGATGAGTGCTAAAGATATCGTAATTGTTGATTATGGAATGGGGAACCTGCACAGCGTTAACAAAGCGGTGGCGTTGGTGGGAGGAAACCCTGTCATTACCGGCGACAAGGAAGTTATTGCTGCGGCGGAAAAACTGATTCTGCCGGGGGTAGGCGCCTTTGGCGACTGCATGGCGAATCTGGAAAAGGCAGGAGTGATTCCTGTCCTGAAAGACTATATCGCTTCGGGGAAACCCTTTCTGGGCATCTGCCTTGGCATGCAGGTGCTGTTTGAGGAAAGCGAGGAATCGCCGGGCGTAAAAGGCTTGGGCGTTTTTCCGGGGAAAGTGGTGCGTATTCCGACGTCGCTGAAAATCCCTCACATGGGATGGAACCGGCTGCGGCTGAAAGCCTTTTCCCCGTTGCTGGAGGGCAGCGCAGGCCAGTACGTGTATTTCGTCCACAGCTATTGCTGCCAGCCGGAAGATCCGGACCTGGTTGCTGCCGTCTGCGAATATGGAACGGATGTGGTCGCCAGCATTGGCAGGGATAATGTGTTCGGTTTCCAGTACCATCCGGAAAAATCCAGCGCGGCGGGGCTGGCGATGCTGAAGCGGTTTGTTAACTTGTAAGTTTGCAGGCCACAAAATATTTGCATTTTTTAATTCACAGAAAGAAGAGACACGATGATTATTTTTCCGGCGATTGATTTGCGGAACGGTAAAGCGGTACGCCTTATTGAAGGCGATTTCAAAC
>JAFTZZ010000204.1 GCA_017460905.1 Acidaminococcaceae bacterium
CGTAAATTATAGCACTAAATTGTTCCATGTCAAGGGTAGTTATAAAATTGAAGTTTAATTTTGCACGAATATGTTTGCCCGAGCTGATACCGCCTGAATAAGCGAAGCGCTCCCGCAGGGCGCGAGGAAGAAAAGGAAACGCTGTTCCTACAGTCACGCAATTGTTCAAAACATTGTTAGGGCAGCGCAGGCGACAACCAGGCACCGAAGCGTTAGCTGAGCGCTATGAAGGCGGCATCAGTCTGGCAAACTCAGATGTATAAATTCTTGTTTATGATACTTTCATTTTTTTTGTGCTTGCGATATAATATTATAATACAAAATTAGCATGGTGTATTATGCCTCAAATACGTTACGGAGAAATTTCAGTTTATCATGAACAGGGTTTGCTCGTTTTTCAAATTGGTTACCATTTTAAATTTTATATTGACTGCAGTTCTTGCGTTTGCAATTTCTGTGCCGGCAGCGCTGGCAAAAGAAAAATCGGCGTTTATTTTCATTCCGATGGATAACCGTCCGGTTTGCTATGCCTATCCCGTGAAGGTCATGGAAGCGGCAGGCTACAAAATTTACACTCCGCCGGAAAAGCTGCTGGCGACCCGCACGACCCCGGCTGATACGGAGAAACTGTGGAAATGGCTGGAAAGCAGGGCGGAAAAGGTTGACGCTGCGGTAATTTCTACGGATGCGCTGATTTACGGCGGGCTGGTTGCTTCGCGCACGCATTCCCTGCCTGTCAGGGAACTGGAAGCCCGGGTGAACCGGCTGAAAGAACTGCATATGGATACGAATATCCGTTTTTACGGTTTCAGTACGCTGATGCGCACGCCCCGGGAAAGCTACGGCAACGTGGAACCGGACTATTATTCGCTGGTCGGCCCGGCCATTTACCGGTATTCCCAGCTTTCTGACAAGTCGGACCTGCATGCAGAATCTTTGCTGGAGGATTTCGAGGTGGGCGCCTTTGAACGGAATTTAGCCAAGAACCATTTAAAGGACTGGCTGGACCGCCGCAATAAAAATATGGAAGTGAACCGCCAGCTTGCCATGCTGGCCCGCATGGGACGGTTTGATTATTTTGCCATCGGCAAGGATGATAATGCGCCGCTGTCCCATACGCACATGGAAGCGCGTAAAATTTCCTTCAGCAATGCGGATGTCTCCGATGAAATGTTCCAGATTCTGCCCGGTGTGGACCAACTGGGGCTGCTGCTGCTGACACGGGCGGCCAATGAATTGTCCCGGCAGTCGCCGAAGGTGTATCCGATGTATGTGGAAGGGGTCGGCCCGAAAACCATTCCGCAGTATTCCGATCTTCCGCTGGGAACCTCTGTGCCGGAGCAGATCATTGCGGCGGGTGGCAAAATCGTTTATTCCCCGGAGGCGGCAGATGTCGTCCTGGCAATCAATACGCCGGCCGACGGTACCATGTATGATTCCACCAGTCTTTCCAATCAGTATTTTGCTTCCCCGGCCAATAAACGTTACATTGTCAATCTGGGGAAAATGCTGGACAGGGGCGCCAATATTTCTCTGGCGGATGTGGCCTTCTCCAACGGCGGGGATAACGGCTTCATGAACGAAATGTCCCTGCGGGGATTTACGGAAAAGCTGTCCGCCTATAACGGCTGGAACACAGCGGATAATACTATCGGCTTTGCGATTGCCCAGGGTATGCTGGCTGCGCGGATTCCCAAAGAAAAACAGCTGCTGCTGATGCAGGAGCGGATCATTGACGACTGGTATTACCAGTCCAACGCCAGACGCCTGATTACGGACGGGCTGGAAAAGGAAAAGAAAGAAAAATACAAATATACATTGAACGAAATGTATGCCAAAGTGAAAAAACAGGCGCTGGATGTAATTACCCGACTGGCAGTCAATTATGATGTAACGGCAGGCGTGCAGTTCAATTTGGAATTCCCCTGGAACCGGCTGTTTGAAGTTGATATCACAAATGTTAAGCAAAGCAAGGATAAACTGCGTAACAAAAGCCGTTCGGCCAAAGGCCTGCTGCCGGATGTTCCGGTGTATTCGAAATGAGTTTTGATATAACAGATTAAGATGCTTTGGCTCTGAAGTATAAATTATAAACTTGGTTTTGCAGAAGGGAGAACTGAAATGTTTGATTCGCTTTTTGAACCGGGCGTGACCGGTATCAGCCCCTTTGCCATTATCATTTCCCTGTATCTGGCATATTATGTGCACAACGACGCGCGGAACTACAATAATCCGCGGGCTGGGCTGTGGGCATTTGCTACATTTATGGCCTGGATGATTTTTTTCCCGCTGTACTGGTACAAAAACATGCGGGGCCGAGGGCAGTAATTCAGTACAATGATATTAAATACCGGCGTTTCCTTAATAAACCTTAACAAATATAATAAAGAATTATGGCAGGTTAACTTTAACAGGAGGCTTTATGGGCGAGATCAAAGAAACTTCTGAAAAACTGGAAAAGGCTGTTTTTAAAGAACCTTTCAGCTACAGTAAACTATTTATCTCTACCTTTATTATCAGCGCATTTACTGTCGGGGGCGGTTTCGTCCTGATTCCGCTGATGAAAGCCAAGTACGTGGACGAGTACGGCTGGATGCAGGAAAACGAATCGCTGGACCTGGTTTCTATTGCCCAGAGTGCCCCGGGCGCGGTAGCAGTCAATGCGGCCATCATCATGGGCTACCGGCTGGGCGGCATTTTGGGAACCTTTACGGCATTGCTGGCTACCGTGCTTCCCCCTTTGATTACATTAACGGTGGTATCCTATTTTTATGATGTGTTTTCTACAAATCCGTATGTCCGTATGTTCCTGAAGGGCATGCAGTGCGGCGTGACTGCGATCTTACTGGATGTAGTGCTGAATCTTATGGTCAAGCAGGTAAAAAAGAAACTGGCGCTGCCGCTGCTGATCATGGCCGGAACCTTTATTGCCGCCTATTTCCTGAAGATCAATATCATGGAAATTATCCTGGTTGACGCCATCATCGGATTCTTCCTTATGCGGGATCCGCAGTATAATTAAGGAGGCTGATGATCATGGAAATTTTACTGCAATTGTTTATCAGCTTCGCGACAGTGGGCCTTTTCTGTGTAGGCGGCGGCTATGCGTCTATGCCGCTGATCCAGGCGGAGGTCATTGAAAAATACGGCTGGCTGTCCATGAATGAATTCGTGGATATCTTTACGATTTCCCAGATGACGCCGGGGCCTATCGGCATCAATGCGGCGACCTTTGTGGGCAGCAAGGTGGCGGGGATACCAGGTTCTGTTGCTGCGACTGCCGGATTTGTCTTTCCTTCCGTCGTCATCGTTTTGCTGCTGGCTTACCTGTATTATAAATACGGCAATGTCGGTTCGATCCGCGGCATATTGAACGGCCTGCGCCCGGCAGTTGTCGCACTGATCGCCAGGGCCGGTGTGGACATCCTGCTGTTGGCTTTCTGGAACAAGGAAAAGCTGCCGGTGGATATAATGCAGACCGATAAAATTGCGGTGCTGATTTTTGTTCTTACCTGGTTTGCGCTGAAAAAGAAATTGGGAACGATCAAGTTGCTGGCGTCTTCCGGCGTGGCGGGGCTGTTGTTCTACATGCTTACCGGAATTCAGCCATAAATAAAGGATCTCATGGTTATTATTCAGTTATTGCTTTCTTCCTTTTTTATCTGGTGCATCCTTATAGCCGTGCTGGGACTGCTGCACAGTAAAAAAGGAAGTATTATTTTGCGTGAAGCAGATGAACTGCTGCGTTTTGCCATCGTCATCTGCGCCCACGATGAAGAGAATGTAATAGAACATTTGCTGGACAATCTGCAGAAGCAGGCGTATCCGGCAGAAAAATTCCATATCTTTGTACTGGCGGATCACTGTCATGACCGAACCGTAGAAAGAGCGCAGCGGCACAACGGCGTAACGGTCTGGGAACGGACGGAAGGGGAACGCAGCGGCAAGGGCGCGGTGCTGAACTGGGGCATGGAAAAAATCCTGCGGCTGCGCAATGAATTTGACTGCGTGCTGTTCTTCGAAGCGGACAACCAGATCCGGCCGGACTTTTTGGGGCACATGAACAAAGCCTTTCACGAAGGTGCGGAAATCGTCACCGGCCGGCGCCTGACGGAAAACCCCTTTGATTCCCTGATCAGCCAGTGGTACACGCTGTATTGGTCGGTAGTGAATTCGTTATACAACCGTCCCCGGGAAACCCTGGGCCTGTCTGCCATGCTTTCCGGAACCGGCTTTGCCTTCCGCATGGAGCTGTTGCAGGACAGCGGCTGGAAGACTTACAGTTTATCGGAAGACATTGAATTTACGTTTCTGGAAAACCTGAAAGGTCACCGCATTACCTATTTGGATGCGGCGGTGTTCTACGATGAACAGCCGGTAAAGCTGGCCGTCATGTGGACGCAGCTGCGGCGCTGGTGCACAGGCGACTTCCAAATTGCGTTCCGTTACTTCGGCGCATGGGCCAGAACGTTTTTGCGTGATCCGTCCTGGCGGCTGTGGGATATTTTTATGGGCGTGGGCATGACCGTCTTCTTCGGGCTGACGGCAGTGAGCTATCTGATTCACGGCGGCCTGCTGATTTATCAGGGACAGCTGCACATGCTGGTCGTTTCCACGCTGCTTTCCTACGCGGCAACGATCACCGTCGGTTTTATTGCCGCTAACAACAGCGGCTGGCCCGTGGCAAAGCTGCTGCCCGGCGTCCTGACCTTTCCGGTGTTTTATTCACTGTTTTCTTACATTTCCCTGCAGTCCCTGTTCTTTCCCCAGAAAAAATGGGTGCGCATTGAACATAAAAGCAGCAGGATGCATTTTTGAAATGTTGCTGCGTAAGTGCAGACGTGCAGAAACAGTTTTATTTTTGCAATAAGATTTTGCGCAAAACTTCTCTGCACATCTTGACAATACATTGACTGCGTGCTATTATATCTCAGTAACAAAGAAGAAGCCATCCGCTTCTCACCTTGCGGCGACGCTCGACAGGGTTGAATAAAGCATAGCAGTGCGGGTGGATTTTGTTCCGCCCGCTTTTTCATTTGTTACACCTGAGACGCAGGCTGCAAAGTTTGTGTGGAAAACATGAGCGAATCAGTTTTGCGTTTCGCATAGTTTATTTTGGAGGTGAACTGCTATTAGCAAGACAGACTTACGCATTAACGATGATATCCGCTGGCGCGAGGTACGCGTGATTGACGAGAACGGGCAGCAGCTGGGCATCATGTCCAGCCGGGAAGCAAACGCGATTGCCCAGGAACGTCATCTGGATCTGGTGGAGATTTCCCCCCAGGCCCGTCCGCCCGTGTGCAAGATATTGGATTATGGCAAATATCGTTATGAGCAGCAGAAACGGGAAAAAGAAGCCCGTAAAAAACAGAAGGTTTTTGAAGTAAAGGAAGTAAAGCTGCGCCCCGGTATTGAAGACCATGACTTTGGCGTTAAGTTTAAGAATGCAGCCCGTTTCCTGGAGGATGGCAACAAGGTCAAGGTTACGATCATGTTCCGTGGCCGCGAAATGAGCCACCCGGAGCTGGGGGAAGCGCTGCTGAACAGAATGGCTGAAGAGCTTGGCAGTACAGCCATCGTAGAGAAGAAACCGAAAATCGAAGGCCGCAACATGACCATGATCGTTGCGCCTAAACAAAAGTAACTGAAGGAGGATTTTTATTATGCCTAAGATGAAAACCCGCAGAAGCGCGGCAAAACGCTTCAAAGTAACCGGTTCCGGTGAATTCAAACGCGCAAAAGCGTTCCGCAGCCACATTCTGGAACATAAATCTCCTACCCGTAAGAGAAATCTGCGTAAAGCAGGACTTGTACACAAGACCGATCATGAACGCGTAAGCAAAATGCTGCCGTACGCATAAGACTGAGGAAACAGGAGGAGAACAATCATGGCAAGAATTAAAGTTGGCGTAACTGCCCATCGTCGTCATAAACACATTCTGAAATTAGCAAAGGGCTATCGCGGAGCAAAACATCTGTTATTCAGAAAAGCAAATGAGACCGTAATGAAAGCGCTGATGTACGCACGCCGCGACCGTCGCGCTAAAAAACGCGAGTTCCGCAAGCTGTGGATTGCCCGTATCAATGCGGCGACCCGCGCTAACGGCATGTCCTACAGCCGTTTTATCTGCGGCCTGACCAAAGCCGGTATCGAACTGAACCGCAAGGTGCTGGCCGACATGGCCATCAACGATGCAGCAGCTTTTGCGAAGCTGGTTGAAACCGCAAAGAACGCGCTGGCATAAAACAATACGTATGCAAAGAACCTGAAGCATTTTGTTCAGGTTCTTTTTTTACAGCAAATAAATCAAAACCGGTGCCGCATTTGCATTCGTTGCGCAAACGCTTCGGCACCAGACTGTCCACCGCTTTGCTTCGGTCAGGCTGTATCCGTTTGCGACTTTACAAATATAAAAAAGAGAATTGAGGAACGTACTTTATGGAAATGATTACCAGTGTCAACAACGCGCGTATCAAAGATGCGGCGAATTTAAAACAGAAAAAATTCCGCACGGAGAGCGGCGCGTTTATTGCGGAAGGCCTGCGTGCGGTGGAAGAAGCGGTGCGGTACGGAACGGTGACGGATTTGTTTTTTACGGCTGCGGAAGGAGACAGGCTGGACACAGTAAAGAAAGCGGCGGAGGAAAAGGGCGCGCGTCTTTTCCAGGTTGACGATAAAGTGATGGCGAAGCTCAGCGACACCAAAACGCCCCAGGGACTTTTGGCAGTTGTACGGATGCCGGCCTATTCGTTGCGGCAACTGAAGCCGGGCGCACTGCCAAAGCAAATTGATGCTGCGGCGCCTGAAACGGACAACAATGCGCCGGTTGTGATTCTGGACCGCATCCAGGATCCGGGCAATCTGGGCACGATCATCCGTACGGCAGACGCGGTGGGCGCGCTGGGGATCATCCTGCTGGAAGGCTGTGCGGATGCGTACAGTCCCAAGGTGGTGCGGGCGTCTATGGGCTCGCTGTTCCATGTGCCGGTGGTCCAGGAGGTAACGCCGGAGGAGGCGCTGACCTGGTGCTATCGCAACGGCTACGAACCGGCGGCGACGGCCATGCAGGGGGCGGCCAACTTATATAAAGCGGACCTGAGCAGAAAAATGGCGTTCATTTTAGGCAACGAAGCCAACGGCGTTTCGGAGGAATTGCAGGCTGCGGCGGAAACGCGCCTGTTCATTCCCATGGCGGGGCTGGCGGAATCCATGAACGTGGCCATGGCAGCCGGAGTTATCCTGTTTGAAGGCTTGCGGCAGCGAAAGTTTGCGCGATAAGCAATTTGTAAAAACGTTGACGCAATCTCGTTTTATAATTTATAAAAACATATAAGAAAAAATTATAACTTTATGCAAAAATTTTATTTTACTTTATAGGCGCAAAGGAGTATAGTAATATAAAGATTGTTCTTGCGCATGAAGTTTAGAAAAAATTCTGCACAGCTAATCAGATAAAATGACTGACAATCAAACATTTTATGTGATTAGCTGTGCTGTTTTGAAGAACAGGAGATGGATTTACCTTGGCTCTGCTTTCGCTTGCCTTGTTGCTGCTTGCAATTTTTCTGGGATTTTTCCGTCACATGAATACAGGCCTGCTGGCCATTGGCTTCGCTTTGATCCTGGGCCGGCTGAGCGGCATTCCGGATAAGGAGATTATCAACGGCTTTAATTATTCGCTGTTCATGATTTTGCTGGGCGTGACCTACCTGTTCAGCCTGGCGCAGCTGAACGGCTCGCTGGAACTGCTGGCGAAAAAAATGGTGGCGCTGGCAGGGAAGCATACCTTTATGATTCCAATCGTGATTTATGTTTTTTCTGTAGTGCTTTCCGCGCTGGGCCCCGGAACCGTTCCCACTATGGCGATCATGATGGTGTTTTCCATGGCGCTGGCGGCGGAAATGGGGATCAACCCGGCGATGCTGTCGGCCCTGTCCGTCTTGGGCGCTTCCGGCGGCGGCGTTTCCCCGCTGGCGGCCACGGGTATCATCGGTATCAACCTGTGCGCAGGCTTCGGACTGACCGGGATTGAACGGCCCTTTTTCCTGAACGGGATCCTGTCCTCTACAGTTTACGCAGTCATTGTGTATTTCCTGTTAGGCGGCTATAAGCTGCATTCCGATAAAGTAATCGACCAGAAGGACATTCCGGCTTTCAACAAAAAGCAGATCGTTACCCTGATTGGGATTGCCGTTATGGTGTTTTTGGTGCTGTTCGTAAAAGTCAATGTGGGCCTGACCGGTTTCGCGGTGGCGATGGTGCTTTCCTTCCTGCATGTGGCGGACGAAGGAGAGGCTATCCGGAAAATTCCCTGGGGAACACTGCTGCTGATCACCGGTGTGGGCGTGCTGATGCACATCATCATCATGCTGGGCGGTATCAAATTGCTGTCTGAAGCACTGGCAAGCGTTATGACCCCGAAAACCTCCGTAACGATCATGGGCATTACGTCCGGTATCATGAGCTGGTTCAGTTCTACCTCCGGCGTTGTCATGCCGACGCTGATCCCGACCATTCCGGAAATTTTGGGCAAATTAGGCGTGGCCGGCCCGAAGCTGGAACTGGA
>JAFTZZ010000205.1 GCA_017460905.1 Acidaminococcaceae bacterium
AAAATCTTTCCTTCATGCTGCGGTATTTCCAGTACCTTATGGCCGGTAAATTCAATGGCGCCGGCTTCGTGGCTGTTAACATGCCCTGTCTGTGCGGAAACAACGCCTTCATAAGGGGCCAGCATGGTATCAATTACAACCTGGTTTGCCTGCGTGCCGCCAACTAAAAAGAAAACCTCTGCATCAGGGCAGGCGCAGGCCTGTTTAATTTTTTCTGCTGCGCTTTTGCAATACTTATCGCAGCAGTAACCTGAATTCTGTTCCAGATTGATTTCGGCCAGCCGTTTTAAAATCTGCGGATGCGCGCCTTCGCTGTAATCGTTTTCCAAAGCAATCATAGTGTATCACTCCTGTTTTCTTTATTACATTATATTATTATATTATATAATTTTTACCGCTTTCATTTATTCTAACGTAAAATAGAAATATCGGGAAGAGGAATTTTTAAAATTGTGGGATTCACCCTGTCAGCAGTTGAAAAAACATCTTGACTTGATATAATATAAATGAATAAATATAATAATCAATGGTCTGTTTGTTTCTACATTGACACAAAGGAGGAACCTTATGATGAAGAAGACATTGCAAATTATATGTATGACCCTGTGTTTTTCATTGACCCTTTTCACAACCGCAAAAACGATAAGCGCCGCTCCTGCCATCAGCAGGGAAACCTATCAGAACAAACAGGCGCAGACTGCCAATGAAATAAAACAATGGCCCATAGCCCAAATGTATCATAACAGCGGGGAAGAATGGCCGCCGGTTCCGGGACGGTATGAACGCAAGCTTCCCAATGGGCTGGTAAATGCATATATCAATGTGACATTGCTGCCGGACCAGTGGCCGGTGATCAACCTCCATGCCTGCGACTATGACGGTCCCAACAATGAACACGGATGGGAAGCCCTTGACACCAATCCCGGCATCTGGCTGGGAGGGACCATTACAGCTGCCCAGATGGGGTTAGCGCCTCGCTTCGTCATCGGCGGAAAGACTGTCGGCATGTACCGGGGCAACGGCGTCCAGGAAGTGCTGCCAAATGCGACAATTTTCAGACTGATGGGCAACGTTACGTCCTTAAAGGATAGAATCATTATTGATTTTCGAGGAGAAAACCCCAAAGGCATTCCGGATATCCGGGGCGAATATGTACTGAGCAAAAAAGACAAGCCCTTTGCAGATGAATACTCCGCCTACGCGTTGCTGGAATTTCTGCCGAGTAAGGAAACCAAAACTGATTTCTTTGACAAGTCGCTGCAAATTAAACCGGAAGCGTTAACTGGCAGCAATGCGGCTCAATACAAACATCTTATCGGCGACTTTGGTTACGCAGTAAAAGTTTTCCAGAGCGGCACACTGCTCCGTACATTTATTCTCCCAAAAGATCTCACCGCCGTCTACCGCTTTGACAGCAACGGCAATAACGTTATGATTTATAATGTTGACGGATCAAAAGGATGATTTTATAAGAAATACCTTAATGGTTAGGAAAAACACAAGGAGGGAAAAAAATGAAACCGACAAAATTGTTTGCGCTTACCATCGCCCTGGCGGCGGCTATTAACCTTGCAGGCTGCGGTGGAGGCAGTGGAGGCGGAAGTGAAAAGAAAGCCGCCGCTGCCCAAAAGAAATCCGTACCACCGGTTGTAGAAATGGTGCAAAAAGAAGGCATTGAGCTCAAAAATCAGACTGTCAGCATCAAAGCCCTCAAACTGGAAAGCACTGTGAAAGGGCTGGCCGGTAACGCCTACATGCCCGAGATGTATTATCTGGACGGTGCGTTCTACACGATTTCCAGTAAAAAGGATTTGGTGAAGCTGGTTCTCAAAGATAAAAAGCTTGTAGTAGACCAGCCCTCTTTGGCAACGAACGTCAGCCATCTTACCGGCGCGGCGGACAACCGTTTGTTCTTCCGGCAGCAAATGCCGGGTAAGATCCGCACCCACGGACTGGAAAAAGACAAGGACGTCGGCGAGATTTACGCCAATCTGGGTTATTTGACGCCTACCACCGATAAGAATAACGCTCTTGCCTGGACGAACAGCGGAGCTTTCCTAAAGACCCAGGCGAAACAAGACGGGACGTTTCCAGTGCCCGATGTTAAACAGGCGGGCGGCTTTCTGCCCCAAACCGACCCCTATATCACCTGCGGCTGGTTCAGTGTACACGGCAACCGCGCGTTGGTTAAAGGGCGCCTGAAGAGTGACGCTCCCAACAACCAGTATGTTCGCGAACACGAGCTGGATATGCGTCTGGTTAAGGCATACGGTCCCAGCAAAGATTTTACGTTCGGCAGTTTTTACCTGACGGACGCCTATATGGTGCACGCTCGCTCCAACAGCAAAGGGTTGGACGTTTATTCCCGCAAGGACGGCAAGCTCGTGGCCAATTTCACGCCTAAGGAATTAGGCATCAATTCTACCTACGGCTGCCAGATTGACGGAAACACGATCGCACTGCTGGATCACTGGACGGGCGAACCCAAGCTGGTGCTGATTTCGTTCAAATGACCATGTAACGCCGGAAACAGGTGAAAAGAGCAAGCTGGAAGAGATTTACAAACAGTCTTTCAAATAAATAATAAAATAACAAGCAGATTATACATTGGAGAGGAACGCAGTTTTCTTCTCCAATTTTTTGTAAATTTTTCTAACGAAATATTGTGGTTTGCAATATCATTTTACAAAATTATATTATATAATGTAAAAAAGGTCATACGCTTTTTATTTTACATATAAAACAAAGGGAACCCCCCATGCGCTGCTAATTTGACAGAGTGACATCAATTATGGAAAGGAAGGCGCTACGATGGAAGAAAGCAGGAAAAAATTGAACCCGCTCCGCATTTACTGCAAGAACTGCGGCGCGCCCGCGGGCTTCGATATTATCCGCCAGACATACAGCTGCCCCAACTGCGGGCAGGTCTCCGGTATCCAGGAAATAGATCAGAAGATGAGCCAGTGGCGCGCGCTGCACAAAAAAAACGTGAAAGCGCGGTCAGAGGGACAGAGCCTGGAAGAACATTCCTGTCCCACCTGCGGCGCGCAGGTCATCTTCAAGGCAGGAGAAGCCTCCGGAACCTGTGATTTCTGCGGCAGCCAGTTAGTCAGAAAAGCATTGCTGAAACCTGAACAGATGCCGGATTTGATCATTCCCTTTTTCATTACGCCGGAAGAAGCGAAACAGCGGATGGAGCAGTGGGCGAGGGAGAATGAAAAAACACCGGAAGGACAGGCAGTGCTGGCCAATCTGGATAAATTCCGGGGCTACTACCTGCCATACCAGCTGGCCCGGGGACCGGTAGGCGGCACGGTGGCTCGCGATGGCACGTTCCGTACCTATTATTGCGACGGGTATCTGGACGGAACGGCGGTGAACACGTCCAAACAGCTGGACAACCTGACGCTCAATGAAATGGAACCCTTCGACTGGTCGGAAGCCCGGCCCTTTGAATACGGATATATCGCCGGGCAGAACGTGAAGCTGTCCGATATTTCCGACGCCCAGACAGAAAAACGCATCCTGCAGGAAGTAACGGAAGACTTTTTACCGGAAGTAGAGCGGGTGATGCAGACCGGCGGTGTAAACATCAAATTGAAATCCGGCAACCTGCTGACCATCCCTGCGCTGCTGCCTGTATATTTTATTCACACAAAAAAACTGACTGCTGCCATGAACGGCCAGACCGGACGTATCGCCGTTTCTACCGGGCGCGAGAAAAAAACGCGGCCCTGGGTCTGGGAGTGGATTTTGTACACATTAGGCACATTCCTGCTCCTGACGTTTATTTTTGGTAACGTAGGCATGGGTCTGATGGTTACTTCGGTTCCTTTTATTATTTATGGGGCTCTTTTCTCCCAGACCGGCGGCGAGGTGTTCCGGCGCATCGTCTTAAAAACGGAAGCAGCCAAAGCGGAACGCAAGGGTAACGCCCTTTCCATCGCGGAAGGAGAGGAAGTATTAGAGAATCCTTACGATAATACGCCGGTCTTCCGGGAGAAAAACGACGAGGGAAAACTGGTACCGGTACATCTGCGGTTTTTCCCTGCGGGCCGTACGGTTTCTATCGCGATCAATACAATCGTTACCGTGTTCCTGCCCGCCATCATCGCGGCATTTTTCCGCTGGTTTGGCATGAAGGAAGGCGAACGTTTTATGGACGGCTTTGCGCCAGAGTACGGCGCGGCCTGGTACTGCATCGCGTTCATCGTAGCGTTGCTGTATTTATCAAAGGGTGTGCGCAGGGACGCCTACGACCATCCCTACATTTACGAACTATTAGAAAACGGCAAAGAAAAGTTAATCGGCGCCAGCCGTTCCCGGAAGCTCAGCGTGCTCTCCATGTTCTGCGATGCGCAGACGGCGGAAGGAGAAGAACCGATGGGCGTATTCGAATTATTGCGGATGATGGGCGGTTTAGGTTTGTTTTTGGGCGGCACGTTGCTGGTCATTTTGATCGGCAGTACTGCGGCGATATTAAATTGATATTTTTATAAAAAATTTACAGAAGCCGCCTGTTATTTTTATACCGGCCATTGCCACAGGTCTTACAGGCGCGCTGGCAGTGAATCAACTCTGAAAAAGTTTTTTCGGTTTGCAAATGAAAGGGATACGCGATGAAATCATTACGGAAAACAACGCTTGCAGTTACCCTGTGTACAGTATTTGCGCTGCTGTTTACGCTTCCCTGTTTTGGGGAGGTTCGGCGCATTCCCGCCGCCGCTATTGTGGAGCAGGGACTTACAGCGGTAACCTTGGACGTGGAAGGCGCGGATAATTTCCGTTACGCAGGACAAAAAGACAAGATGCATACCTACTTGGGCAAAATCAAACCGGGCAGCCAGTTAAAATTTGTGATCCGGGCCACGCTGCAACATGAAAAGGAACTTCCTATTACGGGGCGTACCTGTCTGGTGCGGATGCAGGTAATCGCCAAAAAGGGCGATACGGTGCTTAAAACCCAAAGCTTCCGGAAAGAAAATATGAGCAACCTGTATCTTAACTATACAGTACCTGAAGGCGCGGACAGGCTGGAGGTCATCGAGCGGTTTGCCCTGACCAATCAAAGCAAGCAGGAAAAATTCAATCAAACGGTGACCACCATCAACAAGCTTGTTTTATCCACCACGGACGACGGCGCGGCAGCCGTTGCGGGCAGCGAAGCTAAAGGAGGCGGCCCGGAAAAAAACACGATCCCCAACCCTGCTGAGAAAAAAGACGGGAACGACGG
>JAFTZZ010000206.1 GCA_017460905.1 Acidaminococcaceae bacterium
AAAACCCGGTCCTTATACAGCTGCTGCTGTATGAGGACTGTTTTTATATGTTACAGAAAACGAAGGTGTTACCGTGATTTTTGCAGGTATGTTTCTTTTAGGCTGTCTTTTAGGCTGCGCCGGTACAGGAGGCGCCGGGCTTACCATTGCGCTTCTGACCGTTGGGTATTCCGTATCCATCCACACTGCCATTGCCGTTTCCCTTTCCTGTATGACATTTACCGTTTTGTCAGGCGCCATCAGTCACTACCGGGAAGGAGAAGTCCTTTTAAAATCGGGACTCGCAACCGGAGCCGCCGGCATTTTGGGAGCGCTGGCCGGAACCCGTATGGCATTCCTGATTCCGCCCAGGTTCCTGGCGCCCGCCACTGCCATTATGCTGTTGCTGACGACGGCCCTGTTTTATGTGCAGCTATTTCATTCCCATCTGATTGCTGACTTTGTGGCGCGAAACAAACAGACGGCAACCGGAAATATTTTCTATCTGCGTTGCTGCCTCATCGGACTTGTCACCGGAACTCTTTCCGGCGCGTTCGGCATTGGAGCCACCGCTTTTATCCAGATCAGCCTGATGCTTTTCTTCGGCGTTTCTCTTTATCAGGCAATTGGCACAACCATGCTGATCATCTTTCCGATTGCCGCGGCAGGCGGGTTAAGCTATTTGTTCAGCGGCATGCTGGATCCGTATGTTTTTATCCAAACACTCGCCGGTCTCACCGTCGGTTCTTTCATCGGCGCAAAATTCACCCACCTGATTCCCAAAGAAATTCTCCGTTATATCATGATTGCCATGCCGCTGATCGGCGGGCTGGCCTTGCTGACACACTGATAAAAAGCACGGACTGTAAAATGGTTTTTTCATTCCATTTTACAGTCCTTTTTCATTTTATTGCTTCTGCACTTTTACCACTTCGGCGGGAAATAGGTATCGACCAGTTCATTCCGCGCTGACATGATTTTCCATCCCCTGCCCTCAAAAAACTCTAATTCGGCAGAGCCCTTAAAAACCTGCACCACATTGGTTTCCTTTGTGGAATCTTTTGCCGTCAGTTTATATTCTAACGCAGTCATATTCGGGCCATCCGCCACCGGGGTAATATCCGTTACCTCGCTGCTTACCGTCGTTTCAAATCCTTTGCAAAATTCGGTAAAACTGCCAAAAGATTTCTGGTAATCTGCGCCCAGCAAATTCCACGCCTTCTTCATTTCCTTATGGGTAATGCACGCGTGATATTTTTGCAGCGTTTCGGCAGCTGTCATCCCTGCCGGAAGAGTATCGGGCCGCAGCGTTTCTCCGTTCAGGCCGGCAAACGCGGTAACAGCACCAAGTAAAATGCACATGCTCAATAATAACAGGCTGAAAAATTTACGCATCGTATTTCCCCTTTCTTTGTGCCATTAACAAGTCGGCGCTACAGGACTTTTATTCTTCAAACCGTCCCTTTATGAACAGTTCGCCGTTCAACATTGCCGTTTTGCCTTTGGCAAACAGGCCGTTGATATCCAGATTTTCATCCAGCACCAGCAGATCCGCGTCGGCGCCGGGAGCAATACAGCCTTTGATGCCTTCTTTGGCAATCATTTTTGCAGGCGTCGAAGTGAGCAATTTAATGACTTCTTCCAGCGGCATGCCCATTTCCACCAGCAATTTTACAGTCCGGTGCAGGTATTTCGGGGAAGCGTAAGTGTAGCCGATGCATTCGCCGCGGCTGTCAAACTTGGGCTGGCTGCCAAACGCGTCCGAAGACATGGTCACGTTTTCAGAAGTTACGCCTTCCGTATGAAGCAGGTCATACAACTGTTTCGCCCGTTCCACTACTTCTGTTTCGTCAGAGCCTGCCGTGCAGTCCATGTAACCTCCCATGCGAACCAGACGGATTCCGTCCTCAATCAGTTCGGGACAGCGAAGCATATGCGTCGGCAGGAAATGCTTTAGCGGCAAATCGCTGTTTTCCAGCGCGTCGAATAAAGGATTCAGGCGGCCTTTGCCGCTGCCCATGTGCATGGTAACCAGTCCGGCAGTGCCGCTGATCATACCGGCCCGGCGCGCCTGTACGCCAATCGCGATCAGGTCTTTTCCGTCCGGATTGGAACTGCGGTGGTCGGATACGGCAACCTTGACGCCGATCATAGGCGTAAGCATTACGATATCTTTTTCGATGCTGCCGGTCATTGTCTTAGGCGGATACTGATAGCAGCTTGTCAGCGTGTAAACCGTCATGCCCTCTTCCGTCAGCGCCCGCGCTTTGGCCACCAGGTCCTCAACGCTGCGGGTGATGCCGTCCGTACCTAACAGACCGACACAGCTGGTAATACCGTTCTGGAAGAAAATGCTCAGCCGGGAAGCCGGCACACGGGAAGAAAAGCCCTGTTCACCGCCGCCGCCGCAAATATGGACATGCATATCAATATAACCGGGCAGCAGTTTTTTTCTGGAAAGATCAAACACCTCTACTTCAGGCAAGCCTTCATAACCGGCAATGCTGTCGTCGATACGGCAGATTTTATCGCCCACAACCAGAACATCTTTTTTCCCAAGGCATGCCGGCGCATAAACCTGCGCGTTTTTTAATAATTTAATCATGACGGTCCTCCTGTTTTCCAAATGATAAATTACTTTTCTTTCATGATTGTAACTATTATATCATAAAATACCGCAACAAAACTACATTTCAAAATTGTGCAAAACAGACCCGGCAATTTTTTTTGCCGCCTGCTCCTGCACAATATGTTTTCTGCTTTTGAAATTCCTGTAAATTTCAAATAATTTACACTTTTTAATATTCTAAAAAAATCATTGTGATAATTTAAGGCGGATGTTATAATTAAATAACCAGCATCTGCTGTAAAAGAACTTTTTACCGTGTCCGGGGTGACAGTCCGGCGAAAACGGAACCAGTCTTTGTCTCTGCGGCTTCCACATGCTGGAAAACAAAACAAGGAGGAATCTCATTATGGACGAGAACAAACCCGTTCCGCAAACAGAAGAGGAAGACGAAGTCAGGTGGTACAGCTATGTGGCGCTGCTGTTTGCCATCGTATTCTTTTCCGGCGTGTTAGCTACCAGCAAAGAATGGTACAGCGTATTTGATTTCACAGTATTAAACGGCACCTTCGGCAAAATCGCCGCTGCCAACGGCAAAGCCCTGACCTTCCGCGGCGCAGGCGGCAATGGCTGTCAGGACGGCTTCGCCTTTGCACTGTCCCTGCTTCCGGCAGTTATCTTTGCGTTAGGCGTAGTCAATGTAGTAGAAGGGTTAGGCGGTTTAAAAGCGGCACAGAAGCTGTTATCGCCGCTGCTGCGTCCCCTGCTGGGCATCCCCGGTGCCTGCGGCCTGGGCATGATTACCAGCTACCAGAGCACCGATGCCGGCGCCGGCATGATCAAATCCATGTACGAGTCGGGCATCATCAATGATGACGAAAAAACCATCTTCGCCATGTACCAGTTCTCCGGCGACGGCACCATCACCAACTTCTTCTCTTCCGGCGCCGCGCTGTTCAGCATCCTGGTCACCCCTATCATCGTTCCCTTCGCCGTCATCATGGTCTTTAAGTTCGTCGGCGCCAACCTGATCCGTATGTATATTAAGTTCTTACAGAAAAAGAACGGGACAAAGGAGGCAGCATGATGGCAGAGAAGAAACAGAAGAAAAACATTATTGACCTTTTTATTGAAGGCTGCCGTAAAGGCTGGGATACCGGTATCCGCAACATGATGCCCAACGTACTCATGGCCTTTATCCTGATCAAAGCGTTAAACGTAACAGGACTGTTAAAGTTCCTGGGCGTGGTGTTTGCTCCTGTCATGGCCCTGTGGGGGCTGCCGGGTGAAGCCGTTACCGTACTGGTTTCCGCGCTTATGTCCATGGGCGGCGCTATCGGCGCTGCGGCCGGCCTGTTAAGCGCCGGTACCATGACAGCCAAGGATGTTACCGTTGTAATGCCCGCCATTTACCTGATGGGCTCCCTGGTACAGTATCTGGGCCGCTGCCTGGGCACGGCGGAAGTTAATTCCAAGTATTATGCCGTAATGGTAGGTATCGCCGTACTGAACGCGCTGCTGGCCATGTGGGTCATGAAAATTATCGTTGCGATGGTCTGATTTTAATAACGGAAATTTATAAGTTGGGTATTACGGATTGTATGCCCAACTTATTTTCCTTAAACCGCCGAACAAGAGAGGTACAAAATGATAACTTATAATATTGAACAATACATGAAAGACCTGGAATATCTGGTTAACATCGACTGCAATGCAGCGAATTTTGCGGGCATTGATAAAGTCGCCGATTATCTTGCCAAAGATTTTACCGGCCCCATGTGGCATGTAAAACGGATCGACTGCGGTCCCGGCTGTGCAAAACCGCTGGTCATCACCAATACGGAAGACACGGATTATGATGTGACGCTCTGCTGTCATATGGATACCGTTTTCCCGGACGGCACGGTGGCCGTCCGCCCCTTCTCTGTCAAAGGCGACCGTGCCTACGGTCCCGGCGTCAGCGACATGAAATGCTGCTGCCTGCAGGGCACCCACGTACTGAAAGCCTTGGAAGCTGCCGGAACGCTGAAGCAGCTGAAGGTCTGCCTGGCATTCAATTCGGAAGAAGAAATCGGCAGCGTACACGTCCAGCCCTGGCTGCAGGAACTGGGAGCCCACAGCCGTTACTGCCTGGTGTTGGAAGCAGCCCGGGCCAACGGCGCACGGGTACTGGAACGCAAAGGCGTATGCCATTACCAGGTGAGCCTGAAAGGCCGCGCGGCTCATGCCGGTAACGCGCCCCAGGACGGCCGCAGCGCCATTAACGAGATGGCGTACTGGGTTTTGCAGCTGGCTGCCCTTACTAACTATGAAACCGGTATGACGGTAAACACAGGCGTGGTAAAAGGCGGCAGCGGTTA
>JAFTZZ010000207.1 GCA_017460905.1 Acidaminococcaceae bacterium
ACTGAGAAAGTGAGGCGCAGCTATGGACGCTTCTGAACTGTTCAGCTTCATCAAAGATTTCGGTTTCCCCATGGTGCTGAGCTGGTTCCTGCTTGTCCGTATGGAAAACAAGCTGGCCGGACTTACCGAAGTCATCGGGGAACTGAGCTGCAACATCGCCGCACTGCGGGGTGAAACACCGAAACGGTGAACAAAAAAATAATCGTGCTATTTCCGGCACGGTGAGAGAATGCCTGCATCTGCAAACGGTGCAGGCATTTTTACATTGTTTTCTGCCTGACAGCGGTTTTTGTTTTATCCACACAATCCACAGGCGTTGTCCACATAATGCACAGGGCGGAGGTTTACAAACCACAAGATATAGACAACAAAAAAGAAAATATTTATTAAGAATCACAAGATGTAGTTTACAAGACAAAAAGAACATGCTACAATACCAATGAATGTTTTCAGGAAAGCCCTTGTGTTGTATTTTTCCTGCACCACACTATATGTAGTAGTGCAGATACTGTGAATGTAAAAAATAATGAAATGAATCGGTGAAAATGAATCAGGGAGGAAGTATTCATGAAAGTAATTAAGCGTGACGGTACGACGGTAGATTTTGATCCGCAGAAGATTGTAATCGCGATTGAAAAAGCCAATGCGGCCGTAGATGAGGATTGCCGCATTGCGGAAAGCAAAATCAAAGAGATTGCGGAGTATGTGCACGGTAAAAACCGCCCCCGTCTGCTGGTGGAAGATATCCAGGATATCGTGGAGCGTCAGCTGCAGGAAGCCGGCAAATTCGATCTGGCCAAGGCGTATATCATTTACCGTTATCGCCGGGCGCTGGTGCGTAAATCCAATACAACGGACGAATCCATCCTGACACTGATCCGTAACAGCAATAAAGATGTTATGGAAGAAAACAGCAATAAGAATGCTATCATGGCGTCTACTCAGCGCGACCTGATCGCCGGCGAGGTTTCCAAGGATTTGACCCGCCGCGTGATTCTGCCGGAAAAGATTGCCAAAGCTCACGACGAAGCCGCCATCCATTTCCATGACATGGATTATTTTATCCAGCCCATCTTTAACTGCTGCCTGATCAACATCGGCGACATGCTGGACAATGGCACCGTCATGAACGGCAAGATGATCGAATCCCCCAAGAGCTTCCAGGTGGCCTGCAATGTGATGACGCAGATCATCGCTTCCGTTGCTTCCAGCCAGTACGGCGGACAGTCCGTAGATGTACGGCATTTGGGCAAATACCTGCGCCGCAGCCGGGAAAAATTCGTGGAACGGGTGACGCAGACCCTGGGGCCGGATACGGACCCGAAAATTATCGACGCCGTTGTGGATGAACGCCTGCGGGAAGAGCTGAAGGCCGGCGTACAGACGGTACAGTACCAGATCAATACCCTGATGACCACCAACGGCCAGTCCCCCTTTGTAACGCTGTTCCTGTATCTGCAGGACAACGACCCGTATATTGAAGAAAACGCCATGATCATTGAAGAAATCCTGCGGCAGCGGCTGCAGGGGATCAAGAATGAAAAAGGCGTGTATATTACGCCGGCGTTCCCCAAGCTGGTATATGTGCTGGACGAAAACAACTGCCTGAAGGGCGGCAAGTACGATTACCTGACCCATCTGGCCGTAAAATGCAGCGCGAAACGCATGTATCCCGATTACATTTCCGCCAAAAAGATGCGGGAAAACTATGAAGGCAATGTGTTCAGCCCCATGGGCTGCCGCAGCTTCCTGGCCCCGTGGAAAGATGAGAGCGGCAACTACAAATTTGAAGGCCGTTTCAATCAGGGCGTCGTTTCCCTGAACCTGCCCCAGATTGGTATCCTGTCCGGCGGCGACGAAGCAAAATTCTGGAAGCTGCTGGATGAACGGCTGGACCTGTGCTTTGAAGCGATCATGTGCCGCCACAACGCCCTGCTGGGCGTACATTCCGACGTAAGCCCGATCCACTGGCAGTACGGCGCCATTGCCCGTCTGGCCAAAGGCGAGACCATTGACAAGTACCTGTTCGGCGGGTATTCTTCCATTTCGCTGGGCTATATCGGCATCTACGAAATGACGAAAGCGGTCAAGGGCTGCAGCCACACCACGCCGGAAGGCAAGGACTTCGCCCTGCGCGTCATGAAACACTTGCGGGAGACCTGCAACAAATGGAGAGCCCAGACCAACATCGGCTTCGCCCTGTACGGCACGCCGGCGGAATCCCTGTGCTACCGTTTTGCCCGCATCGACAAGGAACGCTTCGGCACCATCAAAGACATTACGGATAAAGGGTACTACACCAATTCCTACCATGTTGACGTGCGCGAACATATCGATGCGTTCACCAAGTTTGAGTTTGAAAGCGAATTCCAGAAGATGTCCTCCGGCGGCGCGATCAGCTATGTGGAAATTCCGAACATGCAGAACAACCCGAAAGCGATGGAATCCGTCGTGCAGTTCATTTACGACAATATCCAGTATGCGGAGTTCAACACCAAATCGGACTACTGCATGGTCTGCGGCTACGACGGGGAAATCATGATCAATGATGACAACGAGTGGGAATGCCCCCAGTGCCATAATAAGGATCATGCCAAGATGAACGTGACCCGCCGCACCTGCGGTTACCTGGGCGAAAATTTCTGGAACGTAGGCAAGACGAAAGAGATCAAGGCGCGCGTGCTGCACCTGTAAAAATCAAAACAGCCCTGTTACAGCTTTATAACGGGGCTGTTTTATAACTTAGAAACGGTTGCGCTGCAGCCGGAAGAAAAAGGAAGAGGATGTCAAATGAAATATGCTGCGTTAAAACGGCACGATATTGCCAATGGGCCCGGCGTGCGGGTGTCCCTGTTTGTCAGCGGCTGCCGCCATCACTGCCGGGGCTGCTTTAATCCGGAAACCTGGGATTTTAATTACGGCAAACCTTTTACCGGCGAAACGTTAGACACGCTGCTGCGGGCGGCGAACCACGATTTTATCGAAGGCCTGTCCCTGCTGGGCGGCGAGCCTTTTGAGCCGGAAAACCAGCCGGAAGTGCTGCACGTTGTTAAAAAATTTAAGGAAATTTACCCCCATAAAACGGTCTGGTGCTACACAGGATACGATTTTGAGAAAGATATCCTGGCGGGTAAGCTGGGCCCCTGGGATATTACCCGGCAGCTTTTGGCTTTAATTGATATTCTGGTGGACGGGGAGTTCCATCTGGAAGAAAAAGATTTGAAACTGCGTTTCCGGGGCAGCAGCAACCAGCGGGTCATCGATGTAAAAAAATCGCTGGCCACGGATGAAGTGGTGCTGTGGGACGATACGGAAGGCATCTTTGAACCGGAAGTGAAATAAGGAAATAGAAAGAGTAAAAACCCGACATTCGAAACTACACGAATGCCGGGCTTTTTTAATGACTCTTTAATTGTCTGGTTCCGTACTGCAATACTTAACTTATTTGATGATTGTAATCCGTTTCTGTCCGTCCCAGGCTTCGTATTCAGCCGGGATTTTAGCGTTCAGGTGGTTCTGGATATATTCCATGATGGCGTCTACGTCAGACAGCTGTCCGTCCTGCAGCAGTTTGCAGTCTTTGAACATGACATTGCCGTCGCCGCCGTTCTTCAGTACATAGTTGGAACCGCCTACGGTATAGGTTGCTTTCGGGTCCAGCGGTTTGCCGTTGACCATGACATCCTTTACGCGGTATTCGCCGTCAACCTTTACGAAATTGCCTTTGGCGTCCAGCTGGACGGAGGACGGGATGCGGGAATCAATGGTGTAGGTGATGCCGGATACCTGCATGAAGTTGCCCCGTTCTTCCGGATAATTGGATGCGCCGAATTCCAGGGCGTCTAACAGGACCTGGCCGCTGCATTCCACCGCTGCGCACATGTTGCCGAAGGGGAAGGCTTCCAGCAGGCTTGCGTAGGTGATGATGCCTGATTTAATATTGTTGCGCAGGGAACCGCCGTTGACAATGGCAACATCCGTGCCCAGTACGTTTTTAAACGCGTCGGCTACCAGATCGCCCATATTGGTTTCCCCGTTACGCACGCGCCGTACATTGTCAGCCGGGTTGTCCGAACGGATGTCGAACTTGGTTTCGCCTACCGGCTGGTTTAAGAGGGGAGCGTATTTTTTATTTTCTTTGGCAATCAGTTTTTCAACTTTTTTATCCGAGTTTTCCAGTCCGGTTTCCAGCGTGGATTCAAAGGTGCCGTCGTCTTTCAGCACCAGCTTGCCAATGGTCTGCAGCTTGGTGCCGGTCTGGGTGATCAGGATATCCTTTCCATCCAGGTTCTTTGCATAACGGGCTGCATACTGTTCGTGGGAATGGCCGTCGATGATGGCATCCAGGCCGCGGGTGTTGTTGGCGATGGCCGGGCTGGCCCAGCGGGGGATGGAACCGTCCATGCCGAGATGGCCTACGATAAATACATATTGGGCGCCGTCCTTACGGAGCTGGTCGATAGTCCGCTGTACCTGGGCATATAATTTTTCGCCGGTCTCGTCTTCAAAGAAACCGTAGATGTAGTTTCCTTCATTATCTTGGAAGAATTTCGGCGTGGAGGTGTTCAGGGTCTGCGGTGTCGTTACGCCGAGAAAGCCTAATGTCTTTCCGCCGATTTTTATGATTTTGGAAGGGAACAGCGGCAGCTTGTTGGTGCGCAGGTCGATAAAGTTGCAGGAATGATATTTGGATTTCTGCATTTTCGCCAGCTTGAAGAACTGGTCCATACCGTAATCAAATTCATGGTTGCCGGGAATCAGGAAATCGTATTTTACGGCATTCATGATGCGGACGACCGCTTCACCCTGGGAAAGCTTGCCGATAGGGGCGCCCTGTACGCAGTCGCCGGCATCCACCAGCAGCACTTTGTGCCCGGCTTTCTGCAGGTCCTTTTTGTACTGGGCAAGACGCGGGAAACCAACGTTATCCAGAATTCCGCAGTGGATATCGTTGGTGTGCAGGATGATGATGTCTTCTGCTGCACCCAGGGACGGCATGGCCAGCGTAAACAGCGTGGCCAGCAGCAGGAAAAGGGTACGACGTAAATACTTAGCCATAGTAACCTCCTTAAATTCTGAATTAATCAGTATTTCCTTAAAACTGCTTGTCTTTATTTTACATTATTTTGTAAAATTTATAAATGATAAATTAAAAAGTATAGGAAAAATTTTAGACGGAATTGGCGTCAGGGGAAATTCTGTGTTATAATACAGCCAGCGACAAGGCAGTCGGTACATCAGGGTATCGGCTGCTTTTTTCAGCGTGGAAAATACATTCAGTAACGGGCGCGGGGATTGCCTGTTACAGATGCGAAAGGCGGATAAATTTTTTAATCGCAAAGAGGGGAAGGGAACCATGACCGAAAAATTATTTGAAAGAGATTCTAATTTAAAAATCTGCGAAGCAACGGTAGTAGAGTGTGAACCGGCGCCGCAGGGGTATGCGGTAGTGCTGGACCGGACGGTTTTGTTTCCGGAAGGGGGCGGGCAGCTCAGCGATACGGGAACCATCAACGGTGCGTTGGTAAAGCATGTGCGGGAAACAAAAGAAAAGATTATCCACGAGTGCGTGGCGGAGTTTCCTGTGGGCAGCAGGGTAACGGTGCAGGTGAATTGGACGGACCGGCTGGACCATATGCAGCAGCACTGCGGGGAACACATTCTGTCCTATGCGTTCTGGAAGCTGTTCGGCGCGAACAATGTAGGCTTCCATATGAACGAGCGCATGGTGACCATTGATCTGGATAAAGAGGTTACGCTGGAGGAAGCGTTTCAGGCGGAGGATTTTGCCAACCGGCAGGTGTGGGAGGATCTGCCTGTGACGGTTTCCTATCTGCCCCATACGGAGCTGGCAGACCTGCCCATGCGGAAGAAAAATGAAAAGCTGACCGGCATTTTGCGGGTGGTGGCCGTCCGGGACGGTGATGTCTGCACCTGCTGCGGCACGCACCCAACTTCTACGGGCGTAGTGGGATTGATTAAAATCACCAAGATCGAAAAGCACAAGGGCGGTACCCGCGTAGAATTTTTATGCGGGCGCTGGGCGCTGGAAGATGCCCGGAAAAAGATGCGGTATATTCAGGACGCCGGAAATATGCTGAGCACGAAAGAAGAACGGGTCTGCGAAAGCATCGGGCGCCTGGAAGGGGAGATTGCGGAACTGAAGGAAAAGCTGCGGGCCGCGGTGGCACAGCTGCAGGCAAGCGAGATTCAAAAGCTGTTGGCAGAAGCGCCGGTAAATGCTGCGGGCTGCCAGGTTCTGGCGGCGATCAAGGATGAGTACGAGCCGAAATCCGCCAAGACCCTGTTCGGGAAACTGTCGGATACGCCCAATGCCCTGGTGGCGGTAATCTATCGCAACGGGGAGCGGGTCAATTATATGTTCGGCCTGGGACCGGGCGCGGCCGGCGATTGCAAAGCCATCATTGCCAGGGCCAACGAAATTTTCGGCGGCAAGGGCGGCGGCAAAAAAGAATCCGCACAGGGCGGGGCGCCCTATGCGGCAGACTGGAAAGAGAAAGCGGAAAAGCTGGTTGCTGTTATGAAGGAAACATAACTGTTCCTTTATGAATTAATGAATACGGCCACAATCTATACTCTAAAAGGGTGTCCCCTTCGAGGAGCGAAGCGACGGGGGGGAAAGAGAGATATAGATTGTGGCCGATTTGTTTTTGCAGAAAACAGTAGCTTATTCTTTTCCCATCTTCGCTTTCGCGAATTCATACACGATAGGCAGAACTGAAACGATGATGATGCCTAACGCTACATGGGAAAAATTTTCTTTGACGAAGGGAATGTTTCCGAAAAAATAGCCGGCGCCGGTGAACAGGGAGACCCAGGCCAGGCCGCCGATTACGTTGTAGTGCAGGAACGTGCGGTAATGCATGGTGCCGATGCCTGCCACAAACGGCGCGAAGGTGCGGACGATAGGCACGAAACGGCAGAGGAAAATCGCTTTGTGGCCATGCTTCTCGTAAAATTTCTGGGCCTTTTCCACGTGCTCCGGCTTGATCAGGCGGTTATGGCTTTCCAGCAGCTTGTTGCCGAATTTTTCCCCGATCCAGTAATTACTGGTGTCGCCGAGGATTGCGGCCACCAGGCAGATCACGAACAGGGTTCCGAAGTGCAGGCTGTTGGCGGTGGCGGACAAAGCGCCGCAGGCGAACAGCAGGGAATCGCCCGGCAGGAAGGGCGTCACCACCAGACCGGTTTCGCAGAAGATGATCATAAACAGGATGAAGTAGATCAGGGAACCGTAGGCGGCCATGACGGCGGGAATGTATTTATCAAAATGCATAACGTATTCGCTGAAATAAAAAGGAATCTGACTGATATCCATGAAGACCTGTTACCTCCGTCGATAGTTAAATGTAATAAATTTTATGTATTCCGGCAGCTGCTGCGTCGTGCGTAAACCAGCAGCTGCTTTTCATTTTATTTTCAGTGCCATTTATTCTACCATATTTTGCTAAAGAATGATATAATAAATTATTAAAGCATTTTAAATACAGTCAGAACGAATTACAACCAGAGAATCGTTTTGAAAAATTATCGGAGGTTATGATGAGCGAAGAGTTATGCTGGTGCGGCAGCGGCAGGCCCTACGAAGAATGCCATAAAGAAATAGAAGATGAGATTCGTCTGCATCAGCTGGCGGGAGAAGAGGTTCCTACCCGGCAGATGATCAAGACGCCGGCGCAGATCGCCGGTATCCGGGAAGCCTGTAAATTAAATACGGCAGTGCTGGATGAAGTGGCAAAGCATGTCAAAAAAGGGATTACCACGGAAGAAATCGACCGCATCGTATATGATTTTACGGTTGCCAACGGCGGCATTCCGGCGCCGTTGAATTTTTGCGGTTTTCCCAAGAGCGTCTGCACGTCCATTAATGACGGAGTTTGTCACGGTATCCCTTCGGATA
>JAFTZZ010000208.1 GCA_017460905.1 Acidaminococcaceae bacterium
ACGGCAAAAGCGATATGATTTTCCTCGCAGATGCTCTGCCAGCCTGCCCGGGAATTTTCGTGCCCCGCCAGCTTTGCCAGTTCGTCAAAGCCTTCAATATTAAAATAATGCATGTGCGCATCAATAATCTTCATTTATATGCCTCAGCCATTCTGATTCTTATGCAATGCGTTGTTCCCTGAACAAAACAACACTGCCAAATCTCATTCTTCTTTGTCCCTTTTCCATGCGTTGTTCCGTAAACGAAACAGCACTGCCAGATTTCATTCCTGTTCAGCGGAATCCGGCGCAAAGCCAAGCTTTTTGCCTTTCTTCATTTCCTTGCGCAGATCCTTTACCAGATCCTGCAGCGTGATGCCATCCATATCCTTCTGCAGGTTCCGTTTGAACTTCCGCAGCTTTCCGTCCATGACCGCATGGATATTCGCGCCCACCGGACACTCCGGATTGGGATTGTCATGGAAGTGGAACAGCTCTTCTTTTTTGTCCTCCACGGCACAGAAAACATCCCACAGGGTGATCTTCTTCGGATCTTTGGCAAGGGACGCGCCGCCGACGCCGGCTTCCACCGTAACCAGTCCGGCATCCTTCAGCTGCCCCAGCGTTTTGCGGATAATGACCGGGTTCACATTGACGCTGCTTCCCAAAAAATTGGACGTCGTCTTGAACTGTCCTTCAAATTCATTGATTGCCAGCAATACATGTACAGCAATGGTAAAACGAGACGAAAACTGCATGATGTCCTCCTCCACTCTATATCATAAAACTTGGGAAACGCTGATTCATTTGTCTGCATTCCTGTTAACGGGTCTTCGATAAAACCCGCAATAAAAATTCAATCAATATCTCTTCAATTATATTGTATCATTGACCGGTTGTAAGGTCAACGGATACAGCAGAACACAAAATTTATTTCACGAATTTTTTAAAATCGTGTTATACTGATTACAAAAATACAAGGAGGAATCATCATGGCAGAAAAACTGAAGGTTTTAATTCTCAACGGCAGCCCGCGCCCAAACGGGAACACCAGCGTTGCGTTACGGGAGCTGCAGACTGTTTTTGAAGAGAACAACGTGGAAGTGGAAATCGTTCCCATCGGCAAGGAAGCAATTCGGGGCTGCATCGCCTGCGGCTACTGCTATGAGCACGGCAAATGCGTGTTCAAGGACATTGTCAATGAAATCGCGCCCAAGCTCGAAGCGGCCGACGGCCTGATCGTCGCCAGCCCGGTTTACTATGCGTCCGCCAATGCGACGCTGATTGCCTGTCTCGACCGGCTGTTCTTCAGCACGCACTTCGACAAGACCATGAAGGTCGGCGCCAGCGTAGTCTGCGCACGCCGCTCCGGCTGCACCGCCACCTTTGACGAACTGAACAAATACTTTACCATCAGCAACATGCCCGTGGTTTCCAGCCAGTACTGGAACAACATCCACGGCTTGGAAAAAGGCGAAGCCGAACAGGACGGCGAAGGCAGGCAGACCATGCGCACCCTGGCAAGGAATATGATCTTCCTCATGCAGAGCATTGCGCTGGGCAAGGAAAAATTCGGCCTGCCGGAAAAAGAAGAGTGGATCGGCACGCATTTTATCCACTGATAAAAGAAACTGCGGATTCATTCGTCTGCGCGCTTACTCTGTATAAGCGATTCCACAAAAAAACGTGTACCCTGCTTTCCGCTGTTAACGGCGGAAACTGCAAGAGTACACGTTTTCTTTTTACGGTAACACGCTTACATGATGACGCGCCTGCGGGGCTGCGTCAAGAGACAGTGACGAAGTCATTCACGAAAAGCGCCGGCAAGCGTGCAGACGAATTAATTAGTGGTTCCTTAAAATCCCAAATCTTCGCCGACTAAAATCACTTTAATTTTGCCAGCCGGTTTGCTGCGGCGGGTGACAACGATATAGTTACAAATGGTATCGGCACAGTTACAATCGGCGCAGACGCCTGCCAGTCCGCAGGGCGTTTTAATGCCGAAGCGCTGGGCATTGATGGTCGCCGCCGTTTCGTGAGCGCGGTCCAGCGCGCTGTGCAGCGTCTTCGTCACTTTGTTCAGGCCTGCAACAACGATAACCTGCTTCGGCCCGTAGATCATGGCGGCGCAGCGGTTGCCGTTGCCGTCGATGTTTACCAGCTCCCCGTCAACAGTCATGGCGTTGGTGCTCATCAAAAACGTGTCGCACAGCAGGCCCTGCCGCATAATCTCCATACGTTCTTCCGGCGTTTTCGCCGTATCCCGGTCAATGCATCTGAAATTCTTGCGCACATACTCCAGCAGGCCGATTTCCGCAATCGTTGCCGAACCGCCCCAGCTGATCACATCTTCCTTCGGAATCAGTTCCAGCGCTTTCGCCAGCGCCTCTTCCTTCGTAGCGCAATAGTACGCGTCAAAGGCCCGTGCCTTCAACTTTTTCACCAGTGTTGCGCCTAAAATCGCATTGCGTTCTGTTCTTGGATCTGCCATAATGATTCCCCTCCTGTAATTTCTTCTTCATTTTTTTCAGAATCTCTCTAATGTATTATACCACAAAAATGAAAGCGGGGAATGGGCTGATTCACTCCCCGCAGTCTGATTTGAAATATGATTCCGTTACATGCCGCCCTTAAGGACAATCGCCTTACCCCTTCGGCACCACAGCCGGGCCGCGATTTTCCTTGCCGTTCAGCCGCTCATCCGTAAACACAGGGGTCAGCTTGCCGTCGTACAGCGTCAGCAGTTTGATTTCGTTCCCGGTATCGCCCACGATGAAATTCATCTGATAGCGCGGATCCGAATCCTTCATGTACCGGTCTTCCCATACCGTAACCTGATACCAGCCCGCCCAGGTGTCCACCGGCGGGTTGTCCCCGGTCTTGAATTCCATTTTGTAATCGTAAAACTGGGACGTGCTCACCATATTGGTAGCCGCCGGAATAAAATCCTCCAGCATGCATTTGATCATGGCCTGCTGCAGCACCAGCGGAGCCGGCCGGTCCGTCACCGGAATATAATGCCCCATGATGGGCGCGGGCAACGGTTCCGAACCGCCGATGATGTTGATGCGCCCGTCCGGCGTCGGGGACATCAGGTACATCCTCGGCTGGTTCTTCAGCATCCCCTTCTGGCCGCTACGGTTCGTTTCCGCATAATCCAGCAGGAAGGGAAGTTCATTTTCATTTACTTCGGTCGGGCTGTCCACCAGTCCGCTCAGTTTGATTTCCCTCGGACTGCGCAGCCGCGCCGCCATGTACACATCGCCGTCCGGTTTCCCGCCAGGATGATTCCGCTGCACCGATTCAATGCCAATGTAAGTGCGTTCAAAGGAATCGCCCGCCAAGTCGCCCTTCTTGTGCATCACCACCAGGTAGGTAGTCGTGCTTTCATCAGAAAAACGCTGGTACACGCCTTCTTTGAATAATTCCCGGGAAGTTTTGCCGTCAACCGTTTTGGGGAAAAACGTGTCGTTCGGGTTCTTCGCTGCACCATTCCCGTTTTCCGCAGCAAACAAAGCGGAACAGGTGAACAGCATCAGCAACACAAGCGAACCGGTAAGGAACAACGTTAAACGGTGAATGCGTTTCGCAAACTTTCTCTGCAACTTTTCCTGTTTCATGTCTGCCTCCTTGTTGTCTGCACCAAATTTTCTGCATAAATTATTAGCTATTATCTTCTCTTATTATACATGATTTAAAGAGCTCAAAACAAATCTTATTTTTCTCTTAAAACAATGTGAAATTCTTTCGCAATCTTTAAAGTCGCAGTCAGCATCACTGATACGCAATTACGATCCTTGACACGCGCCCGCCCTTCACAAACACATACAGATTGCCGCGATTTTCCTGACTATTGGTATCATGATTGTACCAGTACAGTGTTTCACCGTTTTCAGCCGGACT
This sequence comes from Acidaminococcaceae bacterium, assembly GCA_017460905.1. Lineage (GTDB taxonomy): Bacteria > Bacillota > Negativicutes > Acidaminococcales > Acidaminococcaceae > Succiniclasticum. Next base: position 3,883 of record JAFTZZ010000208.1, read on the forward strand.
TTTGATGTCTTCCTTTCCTAAACGATCGTACACATCCTGCAGAGGCATGCCCACCGTCACGCCGTCGGGCGTGCGCCAGCCGTTGTCGCTGTTGGATTCGATCCGCCACGCATCTTCATTGTAAAAACTGACCACAATAGAGTTGTTGCCATAAATAAATTTAGATTCTACAAAATTTCCGTAGGCTTCCGACTTTATTTCTTCCATCGTCACCCGGTCCGGCACGCCGAACACGTTCTTTACATCTTTGAACTTTGCGCCCAACTGCACGCCCAAGGCGATCCGGTTTGCAGGCAGCTCCGCAAAGGAACGGTTCATAAAAGTAAACAGCAAAACAAAACACAATACAGCAATTCGGATTTTTTTCATCGCTGCACCCCTTTCCTTTTAATTCGCTTCCTATCTTTTACTTCCGTCCCACAGTTCGCGCAAACCTGCTTCATGTCTGTACGGTTCAATCTGCCTGCGGTTGTGTGTGCGTTTTTATAGCCACACTCTTGCACAACTATTTCACTTTCGCATTTTTGCAGTGCGCTTTGATATAATCCGCCACAAAGGCAAAATCTTCGTCCGCCGCATACACCTGATTGCGGTTCAGGGTTTCGTTGACGCGAATCAGGTTTTGTTTTGGCAAAATCTCCAGTTCCTTTACATCGTCAAAACCGGAATACATGGAAGTACGCGCTGCCGCCAGTATGCCTGTGCCCGCAACGCCCGGCCTGCCGCTTGCCGCACCCGC
>JAFTZZ010000209.1 GCA_017460905.1 Acidaminococcaceae bacterium
TGGTTTAATTTGGGATTTGGCATACTTAAATTATACCAGAAGGAGAGGCCTTTCGGGGTCTCTTTTTTCTTTTTGTACATAAAAAATCGGCATCCTTTCGGATGCCGATAATGGGACTATTTTGTTACAGCCCCTTTGCTGTTTTGGTTTGAAAATATATACTTGTTTTTAATAAATCCCTTGGATTAGAGTCAACTATAAACGTTACTTCGTCTCGTTAGTGTGCTCCAGAAGCAGTGATTTACCGTATTTCTTTACAAGAGGCAGCATCTTTTTGGGGATATCCAGTGTTTCCAGATGATGTTTGATCTGTACGGTTCCGGCCTTTTCCGCTTCGGCGAAGAACCAGCAGCGGAATGTCAGGTTTTCGTATACCTCCTGCAAATCCTGCAATTCTTTTGCCACGATATCCCGCTGCTTTTCAAACAAAGCGCTGCTGGAAAAGGGAATCAAGCCGGAAAATATCATGCTGGTGGGCGATTCCGCCGGCGGCAATCTTGCGGTAGAACTGGCTTTGTACCTGAGAGACAATAAGCTTCCGCAGCCTGCGGTGATCATGCTTGCCTCGCCTTGGGGAACCCTTGAACACAAAAAAGGCACCAGCCGCTATTTTAATGAGAAAAAAGATCAGGTGCTGGGTGAGGGAACTCCGCTGAACAAACAGGTAAAGATTGCGTCGTAAGCCGGGAAGTTAAAGCGCAAAGACCCCAGGCTTTCGCCGATTTACGCCGATTTGAAAGGACTGCCGCCGCTGCTGATCCAGACCAGGGGCAACGAAACGCTGCTGACGGAAAACATCGACTTGGCTAAGAAAGCTGTGCAGGACGGCGTGGAAGTGACGCTGACCGTATACCCCGGTATGCCCCACGATTTTGCCCTGATGCTGCCGGATATGGAACAGAGCGTGAATTCCCTGTATGAAATGAAAGATTTCGTGAACCGTTATATGAAATAAATCCGGTTACGAATACATAACATCTGTGTCTGAAAAGATGCAGATGATTTTTTTATTATCCCCCTTGACTTAGAGTTAACTCTAAGTGATACTCTGTTATTGAAGATGAATTTACGTTTTATAAATTTACGTCTGGAAGTGTAGTGCATATTTAAGAGACGCCTGTTGAATAAGGCGCTTGGCAAGAAGGAGGGGTACGGTGTCGTATACAATTTCGGAAGCGGCGGAAAAGGTAGGCATACCGCCTACGACGATCCGCTATTATGACAAAGAAGGATTATTGCCTGATATTAAACGCAGGAACGGCATCCGCGTCTTTGAGGATATCGACCTGCGGCTGATGGGCTTGCTTACCTGCCTGAAGGATACCGGCATGCCTATCAAACGTATCCGGGAATACGTGGAACTGACAAAAAAGGGCGACGCCAGTTTGCAGGAGCGTTATGAAATCATCAAGGCGCAGCGCCAGTTTGTTATGGATCAGATCGAGCAGCTGCAGTTTTATCTGGAAGAGCTGGATTTCAAGGACTGGTACTATAATAAAGCGCTGGCCGCCGGAACGGCAAGCGTCATTTCTTTTGACGACTACGAGCGGGAGACAGGCAAAAAGGCACCGGACGACCCGAAGAACCGGAACGGATGAGCAGAGGAACACAGGAAAAACGATCAGAAATGAAAGGACGTGGATTTGTGAACATAAAGTGGAAGAGGATGTTGGCAGCCATAACTGGCATTTCGTTACTTGTTTCAGCAAATTTGGTAAATGTGGAGGCAGCAGCAATGAATAATCAGAAAAAAGTACCCCAAAAGATTGTGCAGACGGCAGGCAGGGAACGACTGGGCGATTTTGCGCCTGACTTTGCCCGCTACAACGATGATATTTTATTCGGCGAAGTATGGTCCAAGAACGATGTGCTTTCGTTACACGACCGCAGTATCGTTACAATCTCCGGCTTGGTTGGCAGCGGCGTTATCGACAGCTCGCTGAAGTATCATATCCAGTCGGCGAAAAACAACGGCGTTACCAAAGCGGAAATGGCGGAGATCATTACCCAGCTGGGTTTCTATACCGGATGGCCGAAAGCCTGGGCAGCGTTCACCATGGCCAAGGAAGTGTATGCTGACGGTGCAGACACTGCAGCTGCGACCCTGACGGATAAGGACAAATACCAGCAGGAGATCATGTTCCCGGTGGGCGAACCCAACACGGCTTACGCAAAGTACTTTATCGGCCAGAGCTATCTTGCGCCTCTGTCCCTGACCCAGGTTCCCGTTTTCAATGTGACTTTCGAGCCCGGCTGCCGTAACAACTGGCATATCCATCACGCCAGTAAGGGCGGCGGACAGATGCTGATCTGCGTGGGCGGCCAGGGCTGGTATCAGGAATACGGAAAACCGGCAGTGAAGCTTGTGCCCGGCACAGTGGTAAACATTCCGGCAGGCGTGAAGCACTGGCATGGGGCGGCTGCGGATTCCTGGATGTCCCACCTTGCCATGGAAGTACCCGGCGAAGGAACCGGCAGCGAGTGGTGTGAACCGGTATCGGATGAAGAATATAATAAGCTGAAATGACTGACAGAATGAAATAGGTAACTGATAAGGAGATTTTGAAGGAAAATAAGTAAATACAGGAGAACTGTTATGAAAAAGATATTAATTGTATCCGGGCATACAAATTTGAACAACTCATTTGCCAATAAAATCATTTTGGACAAACTGGCAAAGGATTTGCCTGAAGCCGTATTTGATTATTTGGACAAAGAATATCCGGACTTTGCGATTGATGTAAAAGCGGAGCAGCAAAAACTGGTGGACGCGGATATTATTGTATTGCAGTTCCCGGTTTTCTGGTACAGCTATCCTTCTATTATGCACCGCTGGATGGAAGATGTGTTCGAACACGGCTTTTCCCATGGCAGCAGGGGTAAGGCGTTGCTTGGCAAAAAGCTGGTGGCAAGTTTCACTACCGGGGCTCCCGAAGAGATGTATGTAAAGGGCGGGCCGCAGCTGTATCCCATTGACGAGCTTGTAATACCTGCAATAAAAAGCACAGCCAACCTGTGCAGCATGGATTATGCCGGATATGTTTACACCGGCGGCGTCAGCTATGCCGGTAACCCGGATGAGGAAAAGGCTAAAGAAATGAGGGCAAAGGCGGAAAAGCACGCGGAACGGTTAGAGGCTTTGCTGGCGACGTTGTGAGAATAAAAGCTGTCAGCAATCTTTCTCTTTATTTTGAAGAAGTAGCACAAAAAACAGGAGGCGAAAGAAAATGAAAAAGACATTAGTAGCGTATTTCAGCGCAACGGGGACGACGGCTGCGGCGGCGAAGAAACTGGCGGCAGCCGCAGGTGCAAACATATATGAAATTAAACCGGCTGTGCCTTACACAAAAGAAGATCTGAACTGGATGAACAAAAGCAGCCGCAGCTCTGTTGAGATGAACGATACATCATCCAGGCCTGCGCTGGCGGATACATCTGCCGCTGTCAGCGCGTACGATACGATTCTGTTAGGGTTTCCTATCTGGTGGTATATTGCGCCGACCATTATCAATACGTTCCTGGAAA
>JAFTZZ010000210.1 GCA_017460905.1 Acidaminococcaceae bacterium
AGATGGGGACCGGTGCTGTACCCGGTGCTGCCAACAAAGCCGATAATTTCGCCTTTGCGAACCTCCTGCCCTGCCGATACCGCGATACCGCTCATATGTCCGTACGCGCTTTCATACCCGTTGCCGTGACGGATCCGGACATACTGCCCGTAGCCGCCGTTCCAGCCGGCGACCTCAATCGTGCCCATGGCCGCCGCATAAACCGGCGTGCCGAAATCGACGGCGATATCAATGCCCGGATGCCAGTCAAAGCCGCCGTTAATAGGGCCGGTCCGTCCGCCGTAGGGCGAACTGATGACACCGTCGTCGGTAGGCCACAGGTCCGGCAAAATGGAAAGCCGGTTATTCCGTCCTTCGATGATCGTCAGCAGCTCGTGCATATTTTTTTTCTGCCGGTCGATCTGCGCCGTCAGATTTTTATTTTGGGCCGCCGCCACATCAATCATACTGATGTCCGCGCCCGGCCCGCCCTTGCCGTTGTAAGACGGGTCGGTGGATTTCACGCCTTCTGCCGCGCCGATGTTGTCAAGATTGCTGGTAAATTCCTTGTCCCCGCCGCTCTGGATCACCGCCCGGCGCAGCTTGGTTTCCAGCGTATGGATCTCGCTCATGTCCCGCAGCATTTTTTCATTGTCGTCCAGCAGCGACTGCAGCTTCGCTTCCTGCTCTTCTTTGTGAGCCATGTATTCCTGATACGCCGCCCTGTCAATTTTCGCATAATGATACTGCCAGCCGTAAAACCCGGCGGCGCCCGCCAGACAGCCCAGCGCCAGCACGCAGACGCCTGCCAGCGTCACCGCTTTTTTCCGGGCAACGGAAAAAACTTTCGCGCTTCCGTCCGCCTGCGGAACTGTCAGCACGATCTGCGGTTCTGTATTTTCTGTTTGCTGAACCGGTTCGGCGCTGCCGCCCTGCCGGTTTATTTCTTTTTCTTCCATCATTTCACCAGTAAATATTTTATATGTAATTACGAATTACTTTTACAAATTTTTTCTAAAAAATATTTTAGCCTTAACCTTTGACAATTTCGTGTCAAAAAACACCGGCAAATACACTTCCTTAGCTTTTAAACAGTCCCAGCTTCTGCCCGACGCGCAAAATCCGGCTGCCCAGATACGGCAGGCTTTCCAGATCCTCTTTCGTCAGGCCGCCGATAGCCGTCAGCGCCGCGAAATACGCAACCGCAGCCGCCAGCATGCATAACAGGATGACCCAGCCGCCCAGTCCGGCGCCCGCAAACAGCACGCCTTCCACGACTGCGCCCATGATGCCCGCCGCAAGTAACGGTTTTAAAATTCCGGACAGGGACATAGTATAGCCGGTCAGTTTATAAATGAAGTACATGTTGATCAGAGCCGCGACGCCGAAATCCGCTACCGTAGCAATGGCGGAACCCTTGATGCCCAGCCAGGGAACGGCGGTCAGCGACCAGTTCAGGCAGACCTTGGCCACGCAGGCGACGATCATATTGATGACCGGAATGCTGGTACGCCCCATGCCCTGCAGCACTGCCGTACTCACCTGGTGCATGCCCAGCAGCACGATGCCGATGCTCATGGTCTGGATGGCGGGGGCAGCGCCCGGCGCGTTATAGATCAGCCCGGCCACCTTTTCCGCCAGGCACAGCAACCCGATAAAGCAGGGGAACGTCACGATCATGGCAACCCGGAAGGCCACGCCCGTCTTATGCCGGATGTTTTCCGGCTGCCCCAGGGCCCGCGCTTCCGAGATGGCCGGCACCAGGCTGATGGCAAGCGCCGCCGTAAAAATCGTAGACAGGTTGACCAGCGGCACCGCCATACCGGTCAGATATCCAAACAGCTCCGTTGCATGCCGTACGTCAAAACCGGCGGCCTCCAGCCGCTGGGGTACAATCAGCAGATCCAGGTTGGCCACCACAGGCAGCATCAGGCTGGTGAGGGAAACCGGCAGCGCCAGCTTCAACAGCCGCGTGATAATCGACGAAGAAGTTTCCTGCACCGCATACAGGTTTTGCTGTTCCCGCTTTGCTTTCAGATCCTTTTTCAGCCGCTGGTAGAAGAACATTAATACCAGCAACGCGCAAAACGCGCCCGCGCCCGCGCCCATGCTGGCGCCCCCGGCAGCCTCTGCCAGCCCGTACGGCATAAAATAGGAGGCAAAGAACAGCATAGTCGCTACCCGCACCAGCTGCTCCGTAATTTCCGAGCAGGCCGTAGGCGTCATGATCTGCCAGCCCTGCAGATAGCCGCGGAAGCTGGCCAGGAAGGTAACAAAAAATACTGCCGGCGCCAAGGCGATGATGGAATAATACGCCCGGCCATCCCGGATAAACTGCCAGTCAATCAGCTTCTGGGCGCCAAAGAACAGCGCCAGGGAAAATACCAGACCCGTCATAAACAACAGGCGCAGGGTCACATGGAAGACCCGCTCCGCACCCTTAAAATCATTCTGGGCCACTTTTTCCGCCGTAATAATGGAAATCGCCACCGGAATGCCCGCGGAAGAAACAGTAATCGCCATCAGGTAAATCGGAAATCCCATCTGGTACAGGCCGATACCTTCCCCGCCCAGCACGCGGCTCAGCAGGATCCAGTTCAGCGCGCCGATGACCTTGACCACGATACTGGAAACCGTCAGGATCAGTGTGCCCTTCAGAAAACGGTTGTCGTTTTTCTTGGGGGCATTCTCTTCCCGCACGGAAACTTCCTGCTCTGCAACAGGCTTTGATTCCGTAGCCAGTTCCGTTTCCGCAGCCGACGCTACTTTCGAAACCGTTGCGGCTTCCGCTGCATTTTCTATTTCCCGGGAAATAGGTTCATCCTCTGTCAGAGCAGCGGCGTCTTCTTCCCAGGCTTTTGCCAGCGCGTCGTCCGAAATCAGCGACTCCGCAGGATTATTATTTTCTTTTTTTCCAAAAAAACGTTGTAGCCACTTCACGTTCATAACCCTGAAACTAACAAAATGCCTTTCATTTTTATTCGTAAGGAAACGCTGATCAAATGTAATCGCGCATATCCCGACAGGCACGCGGACACATGGTTTCCTTAATGATAAAAAGACAAACAAAGATACATAGTAATATTATCGTGTTTACCCGCATTTGACAAGCGTTTCATGCGGTATTTCAAAATTCATTAACAATTTTTCGCAATTTTTACAGCGCAGTTTCGCTTTGTCACAGCTATTGCCACAGAAAATTTGCAATAGGAAGCTTCATTGTGTGGTACAATATATAAAACCATGAAAGACAATCTGTTACTGCCTGCCGGCAATTACAGTTTTTATTTTTTATAAGGAGGTTTCCATGAAAAAATCTGTTTCCATATTCACCGCAACGCTTTTCTGCGCCATTCTGGTTTCCGCAACCGCATCGGCATCCCCGCTGAAAAATTACGGACAGGGCCATTTTGCCATTGACGCAGGCGCCACAATTCCCACCAACCTGCATTTTACCGATTACACCAACCCCAAAAAGGCAACCGGCTTTTATTTCGGCGGTACCGCAGGGCTGGGCGGAAAAACGGCTGTGAATTATAAAATGAACCAGTTCCGGACCGACGGATCGGAAAAAATTACGGCGCAGCAATTAAATCTGATGTATAAAATCATTCCCCAGGTTGCTGCGTATGCGGGGTATGTGAATGCCAAAACCGACGTGAACCATGTCTCCAAATCAAGCAATTCCGGCCAGATTGGCCTGCAGGCGCGCTTCGATATTCCCCTGCTTTTTACCGTCTGGGGGCAGGCAGGCATCGGCAACAAAATGAATTCCTGGGAAATCGGGATCAGCAAGCCGTTGTTTAATAATCTGGATTTAAATGTTTCCTACTACGATAACACCTTTAAAAAGCTTTCACAGGGCGGCGAGGCTAAAGCCCGCGGTGTCAATGCAGGCGTTACACTGAAATTCTGATAGTAATTAGCGCAAGCTAATCGATAATCATTTTCCGTTGACATAAAATCAGGCGGATGTTATACTTCTTACAGAGAGGAACGGCAGAAGCCGTACCATAGAGAAAATATATTTAAATTTACGGAGGAAACCATCATGAAAAAATTCGTTTGTTCTGTATGCGGTTACGTGTATGAAGGCGCCGAAGCTCCGGCAAGATGCCCCCAGTGCGGCGCTCCTGCTTCCAAATTCGTTGAACAGGCCGGTGAAATGTCCTGGGCTGCTGAACATGTAGTAGGCGTAGCCGCTGATGTTCCCGAAGATATCAAAGCCGATCTGCGCGCTAACTTCAACGGCGAATGCTCCGAAGTCGGCATGTATCTGGCGATGTCCCGCGTAGCGTTCCGCGAAGGCTATCCGGAAATCGGCCTGTACTGGGAAAAGGCTGCGTTCGAAGAAGCAGAACATGCAGCAAAATTTGCCGAACTGCTGGGCGAAGTAGTAACCGACAGCACCAAAAAGAACCTGGAAATGCGCGTAGAAGCTGAAAACGGCGCAACCGCAGGCAAGACTGACCTGGCAAAACGCGCGAAAGCCCTGAACCTGGACGCTATCCATGATACCGTTCACGAAATGGCCCGCGACGAAGCTCGCCATGGCAAAGCATTCAAAGGCCTGCTGGAACGTTATTTCGGCAAATAATTTTACCCTGATTGCTACAAAACCGGCTTTTTGAAAAGAAAAGCCGGTTTTTCACTGTCAGGAATCAAACTTGACAAGCGCTGCAAAATTCATATATAATAGCACTGCTGTAAGCAATACTATGTCGGGGCGTAGCGCAGTTTGGTAGCGCATCTGCCTTGGGAGCAGAGGGTCGCAGGTTCAAATCCTGCCGCTCCGACCAACTATATTTTCATAAATAAAAGAGACTGAACAGTTTTTTAACTATGTCCGGTCTCTTTTTTTGTTCCGTATTTACCTAAATAAAACCAATTGCCCTTTATTATCTTATGCTTTTAACTCTAGCACTTCTTCCACAATGCGGGCCGCGTTCATGATGCAGTCCGGACAAGGTGTCAGTACCTTCCCCGTATCCAGGCCCTTCAATTCCCGGCACACCAGCGAATGGCACTGCTCTTTAAATTTGTTAACGATTTCTTCGGAAAGTTTGTAGGTTTCCAGCTTGCTGTCCGGCGTGTCCAGATTGCCCGTACTGTGTTTCATCCCCGCCAGCACACAAGCGCCGCTCAATGCGCCGCAGGTAGCCATAGTTCCACCCATTCCCTTGCCCAAGCCTTCCGTAACCTTGAACATGGTCGCTTCGTCCAGCCCTACCAGGTCCGCATAGGTGCAGGCCACCGCCTGAGCGCAGTTGTAGCCTTTATCATGGCGTACAATCGTTTCTTTTACTCTTGTCATGCTGATTCCTCCCCA
>JAFTZZ010000211.1 GCA_017460905.1 Acidaminococcaceae bacterium
CACTTTTTGCGAATGACAAGGAAGTGGCTCGAAGGCGCAGCGGGGCTGCGTCAAGAGACAGTGACGAAGTCATTCACAAAAAGTGCCGGATAGCGTGCAGACGAATTAATCAGCGTTTCCTTAAATGAACACTGTATTTGCAAACGCAAATTTACAAACGTAAATTCATCTTCAATAACAGAGTAACACTTAGAGTCAACTCTAAGTCAAGAGGCTTATTAAAAACATTTAGATATTTCAAACGAAAATAATACACCCGGTTAGCTGACTAACCGGGATTTTTCCATAAAGCCATTCGCTATACGGTTTTTGAGCCTGTTACCGATTCGGGTTCTTCGGAAACCAGCCCTTCTCCACACGCTTTTCCTGCTGGAACAGTTCCAGGATACTCCAGAAACAGGTAGTCGCCACAACGGCATAGATACTGCTGATCATATCCGAGTCCGTATTCACGGACAGCGCAAGAAATACAAGTCCTGCCAGTGCGAACACAGGCCATATCTTTTTGGAAAAATAGTATTCACCCCATATAACCAGAGGGTGGAACAAGCCAATAATCAGAAAGGTTATGACTGCAATAATCAATCCGGTATAATTCATCATCTTCCTCACAAACACGTATCAATTAATCAGCAGGCTGCGCACCGCATTTCGATGCGCACTGCGTAAAGCGCTTTTATTTTTTATTATCATAACAGGTCACAAAACAAATTGCAATTTACCTGCGTTCATGGCATAAACTTCATCTGCGTATGGTTCTGCTGCGGATTCGTGCGTCACTAACAGCACTGCTGTTCCCGCATCCGCAGCCTTCCGCAGAAGGCGAAGCACAAGTTCTGTGTTTTCATCATCCAGATCTCCGGTAGGTTCATCAGCCAGCAACACAGGCGGATTTTGAATCAGCGCCCTGGCGATTGCCATACGACGAAGCTCCCCGCCGGAGAGTTCTGCGGGATTTGCCTGGGCCAGTTCTCCAATGCCCACCTCCTGCAGCAGCGTCTGCGCTTGTTTGGCAGCATCCCTCTCCGGCTCATACAGACGTACCGGCAGTATAACATTTTCTAAAACGGTTAAACTGCGTAAGGCAGTGTGTCCCTGCGGAATGATGCCTATCTTTTGGTTGCGCAGTCTGGACAATGCCGCATCATCCAAAGTATACAACTCTGTTTCACCAAAAAACACATGGCCCGCATCCGGTTTCAGAAGTCCGCCCAGCATATTCAGCAACGTGCTTTTCCCGCTTCCCGACCGGCCCTTTACCGCAATCAGCCTTCCTGCCTCCAGAAGCAGGCTGGCTTCCTGTACAGCGCTGAACAGTTTTTGTTGGCTCCCTGCCCTTGCAAAGCTTTTTGAAATGTTATCCGCCAGCAGTTTCATCATTCACCCTCCCGCAAAATCAGGCTCGTATCCATATTGCTGATGCGTTTTGCCGACAGGGCTGAAATGATGCCGCCAGCCAAAATGGAAATCAGCAGCGTGGCGCCCGCCAGTAACAAGATAGTGGAAACGGAAGGCATAAGGAACGGCACTTTCAGCAGGTTCCCTATCGCGGTGTTAAACAGCATGACAAACAAAAAGGACAGCAGGATTCCCACAGCGCCGCCCGCCAGGTTGATTAGCACCGCTTCGGAAATAACCATGCGCGACAGCATGCTGCGGGAAGTGCCTAGCACACGCAGTACGGCAAATTCGCGTGTCCGTTCATTCATCAGCATGGTAAACACGATCATCATGATCAGCACGCACAGAATCCAGATGGTCCCAATACAGATACCGATCATATCCGACATGCCGGACAGGCCGGAAGCCACATCAGAAATCAGATTCTTTGCTGCTACGGCTTTCACTTTCCGCACATGCAGATTGATTTCGCCTGCAACCTTCTCAATATCGTATCCGTCTTTCACTTTCACCAGTACAGCAGATGTCACATCCGCCGGATCAAAGGAATTGTACTGGTTCATTCCTTTTTTCTGGGACGCTGCGATCAGCCGCTTCACCGTATCTTCATTGGCGTAAATAGCATTGTCCAGCGCAGAACCTGTCTTGGCCAGCTGCGCTGCTACTTTGCAATTCACATCATAAAATTTCAGCATGCGCGTATCCGTAAACCGCACATTGCTGCCAGCCACAATATCACCGTCGCCCAGCAAGCCGCCATAGGTCTCCCGTATCCATGGCTGAATGGCAAAATCGCTCCGGGGATCAAACCCCACAATCTGTAAGGAAGCAGAACAGCAGTCCGCCGTCATTGACGCGAGAAACAGCTGGGGCGAAACCTTCTCCACGCCTTCAATGCCAGTGACATCGTCCAGCACTTTGCGTTCCATATAAAAATAGCCCGGCGTGCCCTGCAGCAGCACAGAGTTCACGTTAAATTTCGTTTTGGCTGCAGCGGGAACCACCACAATGTCTGCTCCCAGCCGTGAATTAAGAACCCGCAGCCCCTGCTGCATACTGCCAATCAGCAGCGTTCCCCCAAATATTGCAGCGGCGAACAGGACGGAAAACAATAAAACAGCAATCGACCGGCCCGGTCTGCGGCTTATGTTTTGCAAAGCAAATTTTACAATAAAATCCATTATCTCATCCTTTTCGCAATCTGAACCAGATGTCAATTCCGGTCACAATACATAAGAGGATACCCACAAAAAGCACAGCCGGCCTGAATATTGCCTGGCACTGCATCGCAGCCATCCGGCACAAGGGCAGCACATAGCCCGGAACCGGCATCGTAAAAAACGAAACGGCAAATATTGCTGCGCTTAATATGGTTTTAAGCCGTCTACTCAAAAATACTCTGGCAAACGCCAGAAGGGAACAAATCGCTCCCGTTCCCGTTACCACAAGGTTAGACGCATGACACATCATCCAGCTTCCGTCAGGCTTGGGAGCGCAGGCAGGAAACAACGTCTGCGAACCGATACAAAGCAGCAGGGTAAAAAACAGAATTGCAAAATCCAAAAATCCGTTACTGCGTTCTTCGTTCATAGCTTCTCCGCTCCATTTCATTCAAAAAGCAACTGCGCCGGAGGCAGCATCCTGTCCCCGGCGCAGCAATGGCCAGTGTCTTTCACGGCCGGTTATTTGTTGTCATAACCGTGCGCCTTATCATATTCGCGATTGGCTTTCACCGCTTCTGCCTGGGTCTGTTTATCCCGTTCTACAGCTTCATTTTCTTTCTGATTCTTCCAGCCTGCTTCAGCCCGTTCACGCTGGGTCGGCTGTTTGCCGTCCGGATGGATCTCTTTCCATCCTTCTTCGGAACGTTCCTGCTGGGTCTTATGTACGGTTTCCTTTTTCTGATTCTTCCAGCCGGCTTCGGCCCGTTCACGCTGGGTCGGCTGTTTGCCGTCCGGATGGATCTCTTTCCATCCTTCTTCGGAACGCTCCTGCTGGGTCTTGCGTACGCCTTCGTTAGCATAGCCGTGAGACTTATCATAGGCTTCATTCTGCTTTTGGGCCGTCGCCTGGGTAAACGCATCTTCTTCCGGAGTCGTTGTTACCGTTGCCGCAAAAACGGATGAAGCAAAAAGACAAGACATAATACCTGCTGTCGCCAGTATTTTTTTGAATGTGATTTGCATGAAGATCACTCCTTATAGGGTAATGTAGTAGTTATTCAAGTCCCTCTCCAAGGACAACGTTTATTCCACAGGCTCCCATACCTTTTCCGGCAATGTGTCCGCCAGCACAAAAGCGCTGTCAAGCACTTCCTGTTCTGAAAGGGGCAGCCCCATTTTGGGAATCAGGGACATCATCTTTTTGATACGGCATTCATATTCATGCGCAACCTGTATCCCTGCATCGGTAATACTGATCTTCCCATACCGTTTTTTGAAAATCAGGTTTTTCTCGGATAAAACCGCAAGCATCTTGACAACAGACGGCTTGGTAACCTTCAGTTTCCTGGCGATATCGGCGGAAAGGACCTCCGGCTTCGTCAGCGATATCTGGTAAATTTTATACAGATACCTCATCTGCGCCGTACTGATTGTATTCTCTTCCTCTTGCATAACTGGATGCGACATGGTATCAATCCTCTCAAAATAAGTTTACTTAATTGCTTTTTCCAACGCCATCTGCCCGGCTTCAAAAAGCCCTTTATACGAAACTGTTGCGCCGGAAACCGCATCGACCTTGTTCAGTTCCTGCTTTTTAACGAGCTCTGCCGCATACGTATCATTGGCCTTCAGCGCCAGCTGGGCTTTGTTATAGTACACCTTGTTCTCAATCTTGCCGTTGGTCTTCCCGTACTCTTTATCTTTTAACGTTCCGTCTTTTAAAAAACCGGCGAACTTTGCGTCTGTAATCTTATGCCCGGCAATGGTCAGCGTCAGTTCGCAGTATTCGCCTTCCTCGTCCCGCTCGCTCACTCCCTTGAACGTTCCGTCCTTCGCCTTGGCCAGAAGACCGGCCGTATCAATCTTGGGGGGGCGGTAGTCTGACAGGACCAGATTTTCTTTGCCCTTGCCCGGCGCCTGCTGCGCCGGTTTCTTTTCCGACCCGCAGGCCGCCATGGAAGCCGCAAGCAGGCAGACCAGGCAGAAGCCGGCAGCTTTTGTAATGTTTCGTTTCATGCTGTTATCCTTTCCCCTGTCCGTTTCCCAATGCGGCGACCGCAGCCGGGCCGGAACAGATGAATTTAGTCCTTCACTATGCTTTTCTGTCAGGCGTCGCGCAGGTGTCCGTGTTCAATGATAACGATACGCTTGGCCGCCTGGCCTACTTTATCTGAATGCGTTACGGTGATAATCGTATGCCCTTCCCGATTCAGTTCGCGGAACAGATCCATGACCAGCTTCTCATTCTTTTCATCCAGGTTGCCGGTCGGTTCGTCAGCCAGAATCAGTACGGGGTAATTGATCAGCGCCCGGGCGATGCAGACACGCTGCTGCTCGCCGCCGGAAAGCTCGCTGGGCAGATGATCCGCCCTGTCCGCCAGTCCGACCCGTTCCAGTGCCGCCATAGCCTCTTTCCGGTCCGGAATGCTGTGATAATACTGCGCAACCATCAGGTTTTCCACTGCGGTCAGATACGGAATCAGATGGAACTGCTGGAACACCATGCCGATCTTGTCGCGGCGGATCTGCGTCAGTTCATTCTTTGTGACTTCATTTAAATCAATCCCGTCCAGCACCACCTGCCCGGCAGTATGCTTATCCATACAGCCGATGATATTCATCAGCGTTGTCTTGCCGGAACCGGAAGGCCCCATGATTGCCAGCCAGTCGCCCTTTTCTACGGTCAGGTTCACATGCTCCAGGGCTGTGACCCTGCCGCCATATACCATTGCAACATCGGTTAATTTCAAAAGACTCATAATTATGCTCCTTATTCGCCGCGCATGACAATCGCAGGTTCCACTTTTACTGCCGTCCGTACCGGCAGCATGGTCGCTATCGCAGTAACCGCAATGGATAAAACAACGGACATTACGGCAATCGGTACGGATACCTGCAGGCTTCTGCCAAACACATTGGTCCCGACAGCCTGCGCGAACAGATACCCGCATACGGTTCCCAAAATACCGCCCAGCAGTCCCAGCATACAGCTTTCCCCGAAGAATTCTGCCGCAATATTCCGATTGTCTGCGCCCAGCGCTTTTTTCAGGCCAATTTCCCGGCGCCGTTCCGAAACAACCTCCGTCATGGTCGTACCTACACAGACCAGCGTCAGCAGCAGTACGACAACCGTAACAAGCAGGACAAGGGCCTGCAGTTTTCCCAGAACGGTCTGCTCCGAACTGGCAATCTGCTTGACTGTCTGGGGATGGATCGAAGGTTCTTCCGCCGCCATCTGCCGGGTAAACGCATCCAGTTCCGCAGCGCTGGCTACCACGCTGACCTGCGCCATGCTGATAACGCCCGGCTTGCTGACGATCTCCTGCATCTGTTTCAGATCCATATAGGCAAACTGTTCTTCCTTGCCGCCGGTGCGAACAATGCCCGATACGGTAAAAGGACTCTCCCAGGACCCGTCGCCTAAGGCCAGGATAATCCGTTCTCCCGGTTTTACCTGGAATTTTTCCGCCAGTTCATAACCCAGCAGGAGCTCCTTTCCCGAACCGGAAGGCATAGCGCCGTTGATCTGCCAGTACGGACTGACCTTTTTTACCATGTCAAAATCCGTTCCCCCAACAAGAATCGGGGATTCGTTGATCTTCAGCCGTTCATAGAGAAACGGGGCAGAGCCTACGATTTCATGCCCCTGTAATTTTTGATAAACCGATTGCAGCTTTTCTTCCTGAATCGTCGTGCTTCCGCCGGCAGGCAGCAGCAGCAGGTTCGCGCCGTACGCCCGGAACTCACGTCCCATCTGTTCGGGGACTTCCTTATATACCGTAATCATGCCGGAAATGATGGTCGCGCCGATCGCCACTGCCAGCAGCGCAATAAACATGCGCAGCTTCCGCCGCAGCAACGCATTGGTGACCATGGTCAGGTACATCTTTATTCTCTGTAAATTCATCAGCATCACCTTCCGTGCAACACGATAGCCGGGTGCAGCCCCAACAACGAACGGATCGCCGGCAGGCTGCCCAAGAGAAGCATCAGGATCAGCAGCACGATCAGGATTGGAATCACCAGCATATTAATGGCAATACTGGAACCGAATACCGCATGCCCGATAATCTGGGCAAATCCCAGTCCCGCGACATAACCGGCAACGCCGCCGATCAGGCCCGCCATGAAAATCTCCGTCAGCACAAGTATGACAACAGAACGGTCTGTCGCGCCGATCGCCTTGAGCAGCCCCAGCTCTTTGCTGCGTTCCATGATATTGGCGCTGACCAGGTTAGAAACGCCCATGGTGGCGCTCAGCAGGGACAATACCGTGATCAGCAGCATCAAAAGCTGTGTTTTGTCAAGAATCCGTCCTTCCGATTCGGCGATCTGCCGAACCGGGCGCGCTACAGAATTGGCAATGACCTCTTCAATCTGGAAAGCAATGGAGCTTACATACGAAGTGCAATACCAGATTTCATATTCTTTCAGGGAAAGGCTCTTGGGATTGGCCGCGGCACGCCGGGCCAGCTCATTTTCTGGTGTCGTCATAGCGCTGACATTAACGCTGTCGATTTTTCCTTCCAGCCCCAGCGCCTGCTGTACCGCAGGCAGCTGCGCCACGATCTGGTCATCTTCTTCCCCGCCGCCGCTTACCAGCCCGGCTATCCTGAACACAGCCTTCGTGCCGTCCTTTTTAACATAGGAAATACTGTCTCCCGGCTTCACATTCAGTTTCTGGGCCAGCGTTTTTCCGACCAGGACACTGTCGGGCTCCGTTTCTTTCGGCCAGGCCCCTTCAACCTGCCACCAGGATTTCAGATACTGCTCGCCGGTAGAGAACTCTTCGCCGGTAGGCAGTTTCATGTAATGATCGAACCAGGTACCGCTCACTGCAACTTCGGACCCGCCGTCCAGTTTCAGGTTGCCCGCAAGGTGCGGAGAAAAGGCAACGATGTTATTGGTCCAGAAAATCGTTTTCAGCTTGCCGATATCGGATTCTGCCAGATATTCCTTCGGCGCGGATGCATTGTCCAGACCGTAAATATCCTTCAAAATTGACGCATTTTTGGACGTAACCGTAATATTGGCGCCAAAGGCTTTCAGCTCCTGATTGACTTTATCTCCCACGTCAAACATCACGTTCAGCATGGCCGTTGCCAGGGAAACGCCCAGCGCTACTGTCAGCGCCACAAACAAGAGCTGCCGTCCCTGACGGAGCACAGCGCCCTTTACCATTTGCCAGAACAAGTTTCACGCCTCCCTTCCGGTCAGTGGAAATGCTTTTCCGCCTTTTCCAGTTCAGACTGTTCTATCTGTACCTGCCCGTTGTTGACCCGGTACGCCACCGGAATCGGATTGCAGCCGCCGGGCAGGCCGATCGTATTCTTATTCATGACTACGTCGCAAAGCTTGCAGACCACCTGGTTCTCGCGTTCAATATAACCGGTAGGCCCGCAGATTTCACAGGCGTCCAGGCCCACGCCGTAAGCGGACCCGCCTTTACGCACAACGATGAACCGTACTTCCGTCCCATTCTTTGCCTGATACGCATAGCGGTGCAGATGTCCGTCCTCCACTTCCTGAAGAGGAATGGCGACCAGGCCGTTTTCGGCAGAAATGGGAACGGCGGGAATCAGTTCTTCCGGTTTATTCGCAAAGCTGCTGCCAAAGCTGGACAGGAAGATCATCACCAGTAACGCTATGACGGAAGCCTTGCCCCAACGTTTCTTATGGATATCATCCGCAACGATCTTCCGGTATTCCGCAGGGTTTGCCCCCGCCGGACGCGCAGGGCATTTTTGCAGGAACAGCGCCACCGGCACCATAAATACCACAAAAAACACAACAAAAATGAACCAGGACTGATGGTCGATCAGCGGGGCCATCAGACTGATCAGGCCGCGGATCGGCAAAAAGCCCCGTGCCATCAGTATCTGGACCAGATAGACGATCTGCTGGAACAGCAGCGCCGCCACCTGAATCATAAACACCGTATACAGACGGCGGTCATTCAGTGATTTGGCCGCATGATAAACCAGCCAGCTGCCGGTCACTGCAATACATAAGCCGGCAATGAAGCCCAGCATCCGGATGAGCATATCAAGGGAAAGCACCTCGTCCACGTTCAGGATCGTCGTTACCGGGATCAGCCAGATCTCCATGCCGTAGTAAACGGACAAGGCAATCACCAGGATCATCACTCCCATGCCGAAAAGCTTTTCCCTTTTGGAAAACCTTTCCTGCGAACCAAGCAGGACAGTCACCAGCCCGATTTCACTGATGATGGCAAAGAAAGCCATGATTCCTTCCACGATTTCACGGCTGACAGCATTTCTCGTTCCCTGCTTTACCGCAATCAGAAAAACAGAGAACCAGAATCCGCGATAGGCAGCTTTTTTAAAAACAGGAACAAGGGATCCGCCGTTATAGCCAATCAGTATCGCCAGCAGAACGGCCAGCGGCGTCAGCAGGGCAGTGCCAAATTCCATCGCAGGGATAAGCTGCTGCAAAAATATCCTTAACGTCTGCATAATCAGATTTCCTTTCAGGAAAAAGTCGAAAATCCTGACCGGGAAATAAGGCCCGGTCAGGAGCTTACGGGAATACAGAAATTACCAGTTACGGGGAACGTAATCAAAGGTCCATTTCATAACGGTGGGTTTGGTCCACAGACGGCCGGTAACGCCGGTTTCCTTATCAATGTGCAGGCTGTAGTTCTGGCGCAGCGGGCTTTCGATAGAGAATTCGCATTCATAGGTGCCTGCGCCCTGCAGTTTCAGGTTTGCGCCGTAGTGCGGGCCATCATCAGCGCTCATGGGCATAAATACGCCGGTGATGGGTTTGTCCAGTGCTTTTTTGCTCTTGGCGTCGATTTTGGTGATCTTGTAGTTAACGGTCAGATACGGAATCCATTCGCCAACGCCAAAGCCGCATTCATTGCCTTCGGTGGCATGGATATCGGTTTCCATGTGGATATCTGCTTTGTCAGCTGCCAGCATGGAGCCGGGCGGATCCATCTGTACCGGCTGGAAATAAACCAGCGCCACGTTGAAATGGTTTACGGTATCTTCCTGTTCGTCACCGATGGGGTATTCCTGGAAAGCTGCAAACGCAGAAGCGGAGGCCATCAGGGATGCGGCAGTAACGCCTGCTACTGCCAGAGTCTTTAATTTCTTGAAATTCATAATCTTTTCTCCTTTCAAAATTGAAATATTGTATTATGACACACAAGCAGGTTCCTGGCTAAACCGGGAATGTGCGTTATAATCATGTAACATTACGCGGCAGCTTTGCGGTTCTGCATATGCCGCCAGATGATCGTGACCACGCCGGCAGCCAGCAGGAACAGCTGCACGCCGCAGGTCTCCCAGGTTGGATACATGCCCAGCCAGTCAATATTGGGGAACCAGGACGCATGGAAGAAGGTCTGGCTCACCACGCCGGCTTCCTGCAGCTCACTGACGCCGCTTCCCGCAAAGGTTACTGCCAGCAGGAACATCAATGCGCTGGTGATAATGAAGAAGGGGCGCAGCGGAATCCGCAGCAGCCCGAACTGGATCACCGCGTAAAGGATCAGCAGGACAACGCAGCCCGCGCCAAAGCCGAACCAGATCATTTCCGTATCGCTGCTGGAATTGTTGAACAGCGCCTGATAGAACAGGATGACCTCGGCGCCTTCCCGGTAAACTGCCAGGAACGCCGCAAAGCCAAGGGCTCTGGCCCGTCCCGTAGTCAGCGATTCTTTCATCATGCCTTCGATATAGTTCTTCCAGGCCTGTGCGCTGGTCTTGCCGCTCATCCAAAGGCTGACCGACAAAAGCACTGCCACCGCCACCAGGGCGGTAATGCCTTCAATCAGCTCCTGGCTGGCGCCAGCCGCGAATTTATCCATCAGCTGGCTGAACACATACGCCGTGGCAAAGCTTGCTACCACAGCTGCCGTTGCGTAGTTGTAAACCGTATTCAGGTACTTGCCGTTCCCTGATTTAGAGAGGTATGCGACAATAGCTACCAGCATCAGGATGGCTTCCATACCTTCCCGCAGCAGGATCAGGAACGCAGGCCAGAAAGAAGCCCAGCGTCCGCCGGCAGCCCCTTTGCCTTCCAGCGTATCAAGATCTTTCTGCATCAGGGCCAGCAGATCTTTGGCTTCATTTTCCACAGCCTCTGCGCCATGGTCCTCACGGATGGCCTTCTTAAGCCGGCTGTACTGATACTCCGCCACGTTGGCGTTTTTGGACGAAATGGTAGTCCTGACTGCTTTTTCAAAGCCGTCCTTTTCATAAATACCGTAATAAGAATCGTTAATCGTATTTTTCGCGGTGGGAATATCGCCGTTTTTATACTGCGCGACACCCTTGTTGATCATGTCTTCAATATTCTGATAGACCTGCCGCCAGTTCTGTGCCGCTTCTGCGGGAGCCGCACTGAGGCAGACCGTCAGCATTACGGCAAGGAACAAACTTAATAACCGTTTCATAGGTTACCCTTTCCCCCTTAATTTTTCCGCCCTGTACCGTTCCAGCACCTGCCGGTCAATATTCGGTACATTAAACGGAATGGAAATAATCTGTACACACTCCATCGGCTGCCCGTTGTGGTCCAGCGCCGGTTTGAAGCGCCAGCGCCGGCAGGCTGCCATGGCAATTTCATCGATGCTGCGGCGGCCTGATGTTACCGCCACCTTCGTTTTACGGACATTGCCGTCCTTTCCGATGGTCGCAAAAACTGACACACGACCATGGAAATTCACACCCGTAGCCGGATACGAATCCGCAATCAGCCGGGCCGGCTGTCCCATCTGACCGCCGGTTCCCTTACGCCGGACAACAATCGTGCTGACCGAACCGTCCGGGTTCTTTTCCGCTTCTTCAATCTGCCGTTTTAATTCGCGGATCGCTTCCGCTTCGTCTTCAGTAATTACTGCCACATCTTTATCCAGCGGCTTTTCTTCTTCCGGTTTCTTTTCCTCCGGCTTTTTTTCCGGTTCCTTTTTCTTCGGCTCTTCCGGTTTGCCGGCCACATCGCTTTCCGTAACCGGCCCGACGGTTCCGGGAGGCGCAGCGGCACTTACCGCAGCGTTATCCGGAATATCCTTCAGGGCAGCCGCCAGAGCGGCCGCTTCTGCTGCTGAAAGCGTACCTTCCCCGTCATCCGGCTCGCCTTTAGCCGAACCGTCTTCCGTACCGGGTTCCTCCTCCGCCGGCATTTCCTCTTCCGTCGCAAGAGGAATATCCTCCAGCATAATCTCCGTCCCCTCTGCGATAAGCGGCGGTTCCGGCGCCAGCAGGGGAAGCAGGAACGTAGCGCCTGACCACAGGAAGAAATGGACGACCAAAGCCAGTATAAAAGACAATCTCCAATGAGATGTATAATGCATATGTATCTTTTACCTCGTTCAATTTGCGTTTTTATCTTCCGTTGCCAGCGAAACATGTTTTGCGCCGGATTGCTTCAGGGTATCCAGCACCCGCGTGATGGCTTCATAGGAAGTTTTCCGGTCCCCGCGGATTACAAAAATCGTTTCTTTGTTTTTCGCCAGGTCCTGACGGATACGCGGGCTCAGGATCAGGGACGGCTTCTGGTCTTTATCATAGAACACATTGCCGTCCTTAGTGACCGTTACCGATATGATCGCCGGCCTTGTCTCCCGCTGTACCGCAGCGGCAGCCGGAAGATTAACCGGCAGTGTGTTAAGCTGCACCATATAAATCGTGCTGATCATAAAGAACACCAGCAGGAACAGCATGATATCAATCATTGGTATGATGATGACCGACGGGGACTTTAAGCTGTGGAAATCGCGTCTGTGCTTCATTCCCTCACCTTCTCTTCCGGTCTTCCGAGGCAACCACTGCTGTCACCTTGTCCATTTCAGTCAGGATCGTATCCATCTTCTGGGCAAACCAGGAATGTACTACCAAGGCCAGAATAGCAACACAAAGGCCGGTCGCCGTCGCGATCAGCGCCTCACCGATACCGCCGGTGATGGCCAGGGGCTGACCCGCCTGCAGGCTGAAAACGTTAAAGGAATTGACCATGCCGATAATCGTACCCAGCAGCCCTAACAGCGGGGAAAGGGTGACGATCATGGAAAGATAGTTCAGGCCGGAACGCAGTTCCGCCGCCGCGGTTCCGTAAGCCATGTCCAAAGCAAGCTCCGCGTCACCGCCGCCAGCCGCTGCCGCCATTCCTTCTTTGGCGACAAAGGCCGCCGCGTTTGTATCATCCTGGCAGGCCTTCAGCGCTTCCTCCCATGTTGCTTCCTGCAGCAGGGCAGGCAGTTTTTCCGTAAAGTCCCGTATATTCTTTCCTGCTTTTCTGTAAAACATAAGCCGTTCAATCAAAATGGCAACCACACATACGGAACATACCAGCAATAAATACATGACCGGTCCGCCTTTTTGGAACCATTCCATTATTCCCATCTTCAAATCCTCCCAAAGTTAACAGCTTTCAGCCGTTTTATGCGTACACCGGCAGTTAGCAATAGCAAACCAAGGGGCGTACTACGCCCTTGCAAAATATATACAGCGCATCGGAAACGCGCTTTAATCCTTCAGACTGCTGATGCCTTTTTCATTATATTCTGACTCAGCCGCGTTTACAACAGCTCCGGCAAAATTTAGTTAGCATTGTCTAACTAAATAATTGAATCGGTTCCGTTTGCCTTGACACATTTCACAGTCAAAGACTACAATAAGTAAAGAAAAGAAAGTGCTATGCGATGGATTGCATGCTTTCTTTTTTCTCGACCCTGTAGTTAGCAACGGTTAACTCTTTTGTACGCAAACACTTCTGCTGAAAAAGGACAGCCCTATGAAATCACGTTTTTTTCTTTCGCTCGTTACAATCCTGTCCATCGCCCTCTTCGGCATGGCGCTGCGGGCCATCGAAGCCTGGCAGGCAGGAAATGAAGCAGACGCCGTCAGTTCCGCCACAAAGCAGTCGGAATACGGCGGCAAAGATTATAATACCTTTTTGAACGGCTTTCGTCTTCCCGCTTCCGATACGGAAAAAGAAGTGATCACTCTCCATCTGGGAAACGATGTGTATGTGATTCTGACAAATACCGCCACACCTGGCGGATCCGTTCTGAATGAAAACATGGGCAGGCGGCCCGGCGCCGCTGTTTCGCTCACCGTCCCCTACAATGCGTCCGATGCGGTCTACCTGGAACATTTACAGGAAATGGCCGGCCGTCTCGGAGAACTCGGCTATACCGTCTCGCTGCAGCCGTTTGATCCGCTGCGCTTCCGTTCCCGGGTACACTTTGGGCATTTTGATATCATCTTACTGGGAAAGAGGTCGCTGTCATGAACCGCTTCAATCAATGGCTCGTTATGCTGATCCTTCCACTGCTGGTCATCCATGGCCTGCTGGGCTGTTTTGCGCTGCTGGGAATCACTTCCGTTACGCTCTGGCCGCTGTCATACGCACTGCTGCTGGCGGTTGTGCTCCACGGCATCATCAGCCTCATACTTACCCGCGACGCGGTTAAGATTGGACTGCAGACAGGCCGCTGGTACTGGAAGGAGAATGCCCGTTACTGGACCGTCCGTCTGTCCGGCATCTGCATCTTTATCCTGCTTGGATTTCACGCAAGCGCTTATACAACAGAAATCAACGGCGTGTTCTTCCTGCAGGAATTTACCTTCCTGCGCATGCTGTCCCAGCTGCTGTTCGTCGCTGCCATTGCAGTCCATTTACTGGCGGCAGCCCGGCCCTGGCTTATAAAACGCGGCGTATTAAAATTTGGGGAACGCACATGGGACTGCCTCGTTATTTTGGGAATCCTGACCGCATTCTTCACGTTTTCCATTGTTATGTATTACATTTACTGGAATTTCTGATTTTTCTTACCCTGCTGCCGTTACCAGGCAGCAGACTGGAGAGCATCATGGATAAAGTCGTTATCATCGGGGCGGGCGCAGCCGGTCTGTCCGCTGCCATCCATCTGGCGGAAGAAAACGTGCCTTCCACAGTCATTTCCGAAATGCCTTCCGGACGCGTGCAGTCCAACATGGCCGAAGGCGGGATCAACGCAGCCCTGAATACCATGGGCCAGGACGATACGCCTGCGCTGCACGAAGCGGAAACGTATAAGGCAGGCCGTTTCCTGGCCTGCAGGGAAGCGGTGCACCGTCTGACCCACGCTGCCCCTGATATTGTCCGGACGCTGTTTGACTGGGGCATGTCGCTGAATCTTACGGAAACAGGACAGATTGCGCAGCGCGCCTTCGGCGGGCAATCCAAAAAACGCACCGCCTTTGCTTCCGCCAGCACCGGCAAGCAGCTGATGTTCACGCTGACCACAAAAGCCCGCATGTACGAAGCCCGCGGAATGATTGAAAGCCGGATCGGCTGGCGTTTTCTGAAACTGGTGGAAAGGAACGGCAGGGCGCAGGGCGTACTGCTCGCCAACACAAATGCAAATCAGATCGCCTACGTTCCCGCCTCCGGGGTGATTCTCGCCTCCGGGGGCATGAACGGGCTGTTCGGCAACGCAACCGGCTCTGTGCTTAACAAAGGGAACGTGACCGCGTCCCTGTTCGCCGAAGGCCTGCCGCTCGGCAATCTGGAAATGATACAGTACCATCCCACTACCACAAGGCTGCACGGTAAAAACATGCTCATTACGGAAGCGGTCCGCGGCGAAGGCGGACGGCTGTACGTAGAACAGAACGGGGAACGGCTGTATTTCATGGAAGAAAAATACCCGGAGCTGGGGAATCTGATGCCCCGGGATGTAGTGGCCCGGGAGGAATGGTACTGGATCAAGCAGGGAATCCAGCCCTGGCTGGATATGCGGGACATTCCTGCCGAAGTCAGCAAAAACAAACTGGCAGGCGTCCTGGACGCCTGTCACGACTTCCTCTCCCTTGATCCCCTGCAGGCGCCGATTCCGGTCAGTCCGGGCATCCATTATTTTATGGGCGGCATTTACGTGGATGTGAACCACCGTACCCGGATCCGGAACCTTTACGCCGCCGGTGAAGCGGCCTGCCAGTACCACGGCGCCAACCGGCTGGGCGCCAACTCCCTGCTGGGCGCTATCGCAGGCGGGCGCACTGCAGCCGATGCCGCCATGGACGACCTGCACGGAAAAACCTCTTCCTTCCAGCCGCCGGCGGAATGGCTGGCGCCTGCCTACTGGCTGACCGGACGGAAAGAAGGCGCAAACCTGTTACGCGCCAGAAAACAGCTGAACCTGTACCTGCAAAAAGCGCTGGGCATGGAACGCAACGAAACGGATCTGCTGCGCTGCCTGGCACAAGTGGAACAAATGGAAGCGCAGATCGACGGCGGTTATGACTCACAGGCCCCGATTGACGAAAACGTCATCTTCCCCCATTCGCTGCTGCTGGCCAAAGCCATCCTCCACAGTGCGCTGGAGCGGAAAGAAAGCCGGGGCGCCCACACGCGTTCGGACTATCCCGGCGAAAGAGAAGAATACCGTAAAACCACCTTGTCGGTTTATACTGACAAAGCAATCCGCACGGTCTTCCAACCCATTGAAGGAGACTGAGCTGTATGGAAATTAAAATTATAATTCAAAGACAGGAAAATCCGGATACAAAACCCTATCTCCAGACTTTTTTATATAAGGGTGACGGCGCGCTGACCGTAGCGGACCTTCTGGCAGAAATGAACGCCCGGGAACCACTTATGGATGCAGACGGCAAACCTGCCCCGCGGATCAGCTTCGCCTCCAGCTGTCACGAAAAAAAGTGCGGCGCCTGCGCCATGCTGATCAACGGTACGCCCAAACTGGCCTGCTCCGTTTTTCTGAACACTGCTGTACAGAAAGACAACACAGTCCATCTGGCGCCCCTCAGCAAATTCCCGGTTATCAGGGATCTGGTTGCAGACCGCAGCGCCACCTTTGCCATGCTGGAAAAGATGCAGGTCTGGCTCACCCGGAAACGTGACGAAGGTGAAGAACAGGCGCGTCAGCTGCAATATGCGGCGGGCCAGTGTCTCGCCTGCGGCTGCTGTCTGGAAGTATGCCCGAATTATCTGGCAGGAAATGCCTTTGGCGGCGCGGCAGCCATGATCCAGGCCTACAAAGCCATAGAGCAGAATGAGGACGACGCCCACAGGGCCGAATTAAAAAAGCAGTATGAAGAGCATTTCTTCAACGGCTGCAGCCAGTCCCTTGCCTGCGCTAAAGTCTGCCCGGCCCGGCTGCCGCTGGAAACGATCCAGGCCAGGGCCAACGCACACCTGTTGAAAAAACACAGTATCTTACAGAAACGCTGACCGGCTGACCGTTCAGCGCTTCATAAACACAAAGCTTTGGCTGATCAAGCATCACAGACAATCATTATGTTCAGAAGAAGCATTTTCATCTGCCTGCTAACTGCCATCACAATTTTGTCAGGCTGTTTTTTAATTGCACACAAAAAAGAAAACCCGGTTACCCGGGATTTTTTTGCTATGGACACGTATGCAAAAATCACGCTTTACGGCACGGAAGCAGAACCGGCGGCAGAAAGCGCGAAGGCCGAAATGCTGCGTCTGGAGCGCCTGCTTTCCGCCTATGACACGGAAAGCGAAACCGTACTGCTGCAGAAAAAACGCGCCGCTGCCGTTTCAGAAGATCTGGCTGTCCTGCTGGCACGCTCCATTTCACTGCACAAAGAGACCGGCGGCGCTTTTGATATTACCCTGTCCCCCGTTTCCAAGCTCTGGGGCTTTCCCCACGGCCCGTATCACGTGCCGGACAAAGCAGAAATCAAAAACGCGCTGGCTGCAACCGGCATGGGCGCCATCCGCTGGGACAGCGCGTCCCGGCAATGCACCCTCGATAATCCGCGCCTGGCCCTTGATTTCGGCGGTATCGCCAAAGGCTATGCCGCGGAAAAGATGGCTGCCGTCCTGAAAGAAAAGCAAATCCGTCATGGATTGCTGAATCTCGGCGGCAATATAAAGGCGATCGGGACTAAACCGGACCGCTCCCCCTGGCGGATCGCAATCCAGCACCCGGATCATAAAAACGGGCATCTGGGCGTGCTGTCGGTTACAGATACTTCGGTTGTAACCTCCGGGGATTATGAGCGTTATTTCGAAAAAGACAATCTGCGCTATCACCACATTCTGGACCCGAAGACCGGCGCGCCTGCCCGCAGCGGCATCCGTTCCGCCACCATTGTATGCGAGGACTGCACAACGGCCGACGGGCTTTCCACCGCCCTGTTTGTCATGGGGCCGGAAGAAGCTGCCGCTTTTTGGAAAAGGCACAAAGAAGAGTTCCAGTTCATCCTGTTCACACAGGACCAAACGCTTTACGTGACGGAAGGACTGCTTCCGTTGTTTGCATCCGAACTTTCCATCACGCCGGTAAAGGAAACACTGATTAAATGAGTTTGTGCGATAGCCGAGCGATTTTTGTGAATTACAAGGAAGTGGCTCGAAGGCGCAGCGGGGCTGCGTCAAGAGACAGTGACGAAGTCATTCACAAAAATCGCCGGATAGCGTGCAGACGAATTAATCAGTGGTTCCTTAAGTAAAGCAGGCACGCTGTTTCGATTTATTTACAGAAAACAAGGAAACCACACCCATGAAACGCAATGACAGTATCCTTTTGGCAGTTTTGCTGCTGGTAACAGGACTGCTTTTCTGTTTGCAGCCACAGCCTGACCAAACCAAAGCGGCTTTTATTGAAGTAAAAGCCGACGGAAAATTATACGGCACATGGCGCCTTGATTCACCGCAAACGGTGACGGTCACCACCGCTTACGGGAAAAATGAGATCCGGATCAGGGACAATGCCGCCTTCATCCTCCATTCCGACTGTCCAAACCAGGACTGCACCAGGCAGAGCAAAATTGTAAACATCGGCGATTCCATCATCTGTCTTCCGCATAAACTGGTAATAGAAGGAAAAGCGGAAGCCGGAGCCGCTGCAGTAGATGCAGTTGCCCGCTGAAGGAAGCCGCGTTACAAAACACAGCTGCGCATCATTTTATACTGACGGTCCAGCGTTTTCGCCTCACCGGCCTGGCCGCAAGGAGTAAAAATTGGCAAAAAAAATAACCATGGCAGGTCTGCTTGTTGCGCTTGCCATGATACTAAGTTATATAGAAATACTGTTTCCTTTTCAGGTTGGCATTCCGGGCATTAAACTGGGTCTGGCCAACTTAGTTGTCCTTACCGCTTTATTCTTTCTCACCCCGGCAGAGGTTTTCTGCATATCCCTGCTCCGTATCCTTCTGACAGGCCTGCTGACCGGCAGCGGCATTGCGCTGGCATTCAGTCTGGCCGGTGGGGTATGCAGCTTCCTTGTCATGCTTGCCTGTTATAAAAGCGGCCTGCTTTCTCCTGTCGGCATCAGCCTGGCCGGCGGTACCGCCCACAATATCGCCCAGCTGGCAACCGCCGCCTGCCTGTTGCAGACATCCGCCCTTCTCCTGTATCTGCCCGTTCTTTTACTGGCAGGCATCGTGACCG
This sequence comes from Acidaminococcaceae bacterium, assembly GCA_017460905.1. GTDB lineage: Bacteria > Bacillota > Negativicutes > Acidaminococcales > Acidaminococcaceae > Succiniclasticum. The sequence goes on from JAFTZZ010000211.1 coordinate 18,963, forward strand.
GAATCTGCAACGGCCTGATTGCGGCAAAAATCCTGAAATCAAAAGCTGTGCTCATTCTAATGAACATTCACTGAGCAGCCGCTTTGCGTCAACGTACATGGCGATGCCCGCAGCAACCTTTTTGGATTCTTTCATGGCCAGCACTACCGTTGCGGGACCGTGCACCACGTCGCCGCTGCTGAACACACCGGCACGGGTAGTCATGCCATACGGACGCTGCCGGGTAATGACAAAGCCTTTATCATCCACCTGGATACCTTTTGTTGTAGAAACGATCCTGGCCGCCGGTTTATTGCCGATTGCCTGGATGACACAGTCGCAGGGAAAGCATTCCTGCTCCCCTGTGGGATAAAACTTCCCGTCTTCCTTTTTGATAATTTTATCCAGCAGGATACCGCCAACCCTCATCTTCGCCGGCCGGTCTTTTTCCGTTTCTACTCCGGTTCCAGCGACGGCTTCCGGCATATCGACCGTCTTTCCGGCTATGCCTGCCATTTCTTCCCTGCTGATAAACGCCGCCGGTTCGCGCAGGTACTGAAAATGTACCCCTTCCCGCCGGGCCGCTTCCAGTTCCGTTGGAAAAGCAGGCACTTCCGCCTCTGTTTTCCGGTAGAAAACCGTCACTTCCTTCGCGCCCCGCCGTATGGCTGTACGGGCTGAGTCCATGCCTACGTTGCCCGCGCCGATTACAGCGACTGTCTCCCCTTCGTTGAGCTGCGCCTCACTGTTGTCCAGTTTGCCGCTGTTAAGCATGTGCACCGTTCGCAGATAATACTCCGCTGTCAGGACATTTCTCAATTCCTGTCCGGGGATTTCCAGAACACGAGGTAACGCAGTTCCGGTTCCCATAAAAATGGCGTCATACCCCTGGGCAAACATATCGTCCACTGTCATATCCGGCCCGACCAGCACATTGCACTGGAACTTTACGCCGATGTTCCGCAGCTGGTCGATTTCTTTCCGCACCACTTCTTTGCTCAGGCGAAAATCCGGAATGCCGAACGTCAGCACGCCGCCCGGTTCAGACTGTTTTTCGTATACGGTAACGTCAAAATTCATTTTTGCCAGATCCCCTGCCACCGTAAGGCCTGCAGGACCGCTGCCGATGACAGCCACCTTGCCCCGTTCCCCGGTGGATTTGGGGATCGGTTTCAATCCATACCGGTTTGCAAAATCGGCGACAAACATTTCCAGGCTTCCAATTTGAATGCCGCGTTTACTGCGGGTCAGCACGCAATGCGCTTCACACTGTTTCTCGTGGGGGCAGACCCTGCCGCAGATTGCAGGCAAATTGCTGCGCAGCGATATAGTTTCATAAGCCGCGCCGATATTCCCCTCACGCAACGCGCGGATAAAATCGGGAATGTTGTTCTCTATAGGGCATCCCTTGCGGCAGCCGGGAATTCCGCAATGAAGACAGCGCCTTGCCTCAGCGAATGCCTCTTCCATCGTCAATTTTCTGCTCATAGTGTGTAACCTGCCTTTCCGGGAAACTGTAA
>JAFTZZ010000212.1 GCA_017460905.1 Acidaminococcaceae bacterium
GTCTGGACGCGGTTAGTCCCCTGAAGGTGCTTGGCAGAGGGTATTCGGTGACCCTTGATGAAAGAGGTCAATTATTAAAATCGGTGGATTCGGTCCATTGGGGCGAAGAGATACATACCCGTCTTCAGGACGGAGAGATTTATTCGGTTGTCCAGCAGGTAGAAAGGCGGGAAGACGATGGCAGGTAAAAAGATTGCTAAAAATATTAAATTTGAAGAAGCGCTTTCGGAACTGGAAGCTGTAGTAGAAAAACTGGAAAACGGCGATCTGCCGCTGGAGGATGCGATTGCCGAATTCCAGCGGGGAACGGAATTGAGCAGGGTCTGTCTGGAAAAGCTGAATGCGGCGAAGGCTGCAGTGCAGAAGCTGGTTGTCAGTCCGGACGACGAAGAGGATTATCATACTGAAGAATTTGCGGATCTGGATGAAGAAGGGACAGGTTCCGTCTGGGAGGAAGAGGACTGATGGATTTTCAGCAATATTATGAAAGCCGGAAAAAGCTGGTAAACAGTTTTCTGGAAAAACGTATGGAGAAACGCGGTATTTCCAATGTGGATGACGCTATGAAATACAGCCTGCTGGCAGGGGGCAAGCGGCTCCGTCCCATCCTGCTGATGGCTACGGCGGAAGCTGTAGGGGCTAACGGGTATGATTTTTTGCCTGCAGCCTGCGGGCTGGAAATGATCCATACATATTCCCTGATCCACGATGACCTGCCCTGTATGGATAATGATGATTACCGCCGCGGTCGCCTGACCAATCATAAGGTTTACGGTGAGGCGATGGCTGTGCTGGCCGGCGACGGACTGCTGACTCTGGCCTTTGAGGTCATGCTGGAGCAGCGGAATGTAAAACCGTCAACACTGGTGGAGGTCGTGCATGAGACTGCCATGTGTGCCGGTAATTTCGGTATGGTGGGCGGACAGGCACTGGATCTGGAGGCAGAAAACCGACAGATTACGGCAAAAGAACTGAAGACACTGCATGAAGGGAAGACCGGGGCTATGTTTATTGCCGCAGTCCGCGGCGGAGCACATCTGGCCGGCGCGACGGACGAACAGCTGCTGGCACTCACCCGTTTTGCGGAATTGGTAGGACTGGCATTCCAGATTGAAGACGATATCCTGGATGTGACCAGTACGGAAGAAGAACTTGGCAAACCCATCGGCAGTGACGAAAAGAATCATAAATCGACATATGTGACATTGTTCGGTCTGGACGGCGCCAGAAAAATGGCGGAAGAAACAACGCAGGAAGCGTTACGCTGTCTGGATATGTTCGGGGAAAAAGCAGAGCCTTTGCGGGAAATTGCGAAGATGATGTGCAAACGCAGAAACTGAGGAAACAATAACACTGATTAAAAGGACTGAAAGATGTGCAGGCGGCTGACTTAATCAGTTGTTTTCCGGCACTTTTGAAGGATGGATTGTAATGTCTCAGGAGAAAATTCTTGACCGGGTCAACAGCCCGCTGGACGTCAAAATGCTCACGCTGGAGGAAATGCATCAGCTGGCTGGGGAAATCAGGCAGCTGATGCTTGAAGTTGTTTCCAAAAACGGCGGGCATCTGGCGCCAAACCTGGGTGTAGTGGAACTGACCAAAGCGCTGCACAGGGTGTTTGATTCACCGAAGGACAAACTTATTTTTGACGTAGGGCATCAGGCCTACATTCATAAAATTTTAACCGGACGGAAGGCGGAATTTCACACATTGCGGAAATACAGGGGGCTGTCCGAATTTCCCAAACGCCAGGAAAGTGAGCATGACGCTTTTGGGTTAGGACATTCCTCGACTTCGATTTCTGCGGCGGACGGTATTGCGGCAGCCCGGGATTTAAATGGGGAAGACTATCACGTAGCGGCTGTCATCGGAGACGGCGCTATGACCGGCGGCATGTCCTTTGAAGCGCTGAACCATGTGGGGGGCACAAAACGCCGGCTGATTATCATACTGAATGATAATGAAATGTCTATTTCCAAAAATGTCGGGGCCATGTCCCGCTATCTGTACCAGCTGCGGACCGGTGAGACCTATAACCGGCTGAAACATAACATAGAAGGCTGGCTCAGCGGATTGGAGCATGGCGGCGATGTGCTGGAGGCAATCGACAGGGTTAAGACCGGTGTAAAGTATCTGGTCATGCCGGAGTCCATGTTTGAGCACCTTGGCATCAAGTATTTCGGCCCGGTGGACGGCCATGATCTGGAAGCCCTGCTTCCCATGCTGACAGCGGCGAAGAAAGAAGAAGGCCCGGTGCTGATCCATGTTGTAACTAAAAAAGGCAAGGGCTATGCACCTGCGGAAGAAAGGCCCAACGAATTCCACGGCACCGGTCCGTTTGATGTCGCAACAGGGAAAAAGATTGTCAAGCCGGGCGCGCCCCCTGCCTATACGGATATCTTTGGCAAAACACTGGTGGAACTGGCGGAAAAAGATGATAAGATCGTTGCTATTACGGCGGCCATGCCGGACGGTACCGGTGTTTCCGCCTTTGCGCAGCGTTTTCCCAAACGCTTTTTTGATGTCGGAATTGCGGAGCAGCATGCAGTAACGCTTTGTGCAGGTATGGCACGGGGCGGATTCCGGCCTTTTTTTGCGGTTTATCCCACATTTTTCCAGCGGGCATACGATCAGATGATACACGATGTCTGTCTGCAGA
>JAFTZZ010000213.1 GCA_017460905.1 Acidaminococcaceae bacterium
AATACATATGATGACCTCCCTTTGTATGCGGTAATCCCTGTTACCATTTGTTGTTCCAATTTATAGTATACAGGTAAATCCACGTTGCTACAAATTGGAGGTCATTACATATTGTCTGATTAAATGAGTTTGTACGATTGTTGAGCGTTGCTCACATGCTTCTCTCACGCACGCTTGTAAAAAAGCCGCCCGGTTACGAGCGGCTTTTTATTTTGTCATTATTTGCAGAAATGATTATCCACAACGCGCGGCGTCACCTTAGTTTCTCGGATATTCCTGCAGCACAACAGCCAGTGTCATCTGGTTTTCGTTGCGCAGTACGGTGATATTCACCTGATCGCCTACCTGATGTTTCGCGATTTCGTCCCGAAGAGCTGCAACCGTCTGCACCTTCACACCGTTGAACTCGGTGATGATGTCGCCGGTACGCGCGCCTGCCCGGGCCAGCGGGCCGCCTTTGGACAGCTTCATGATAAACAGACCGCTATGCAGGTCCATATCGAAGCCGTACTGTTTGGCAATCTGCGCGTCAATCAGGGACGCGCCTACGTATGGATGGGCTACCCGGCCCTTGGAAGCCAGTTCCTTGATGATGGGTTTTACGTTATTGATGGGAATGGCAAAGCCGATGCCTTCCACATTGGATACCGCAATCTTAGCGCTGTTGATGCCGATGATCTCGCCGTCTGCGTTCACTAGCGCTCCGCCGGAGTTGCCCGGGTTGATGGCCGCGTCGGTCTGGAACAGAGTGAATTTCTTCTCGCCGATTTCAACAGAACGGTTCAGTGCGGAGATGATACCCACCGTTACGCTGCCCCGGAATTCCATGCCCAGCGGGTTGCCGATGGCGATTGCGGGCTCGCCCACCTGTACCGTAGAGGAATCGCCGAACTCCGCTACCGGCAGATTATCCATTTCAATTTTAACAACAGCCAGATCGGTGGCCGCGTCGGTGCCCAGCACCTTGCCTTGGGCACTGCGTCCGTCCGCCAGGCTGACAATGATTTCCGAAGCGCCTTCCACCACATGGTTATTGGTCACGATCAGGCCGGATTTATCATAAATCACGCCGGAACCGTAACCCCGCTCCGCCAGCTGGACCCGGTTGAAGAAATCGCGCACATACGCCTTGTTGGTAATACCCACAACCGTCGGGCCCACTTTTTTGGCAGCCTGCACGATGGGCGTATTGCGGGCGCCGGACATCTTCTTGTCAATCTCTTCCGCCTTCTTTTCCTGGCTCTGCTGCGTGGTCTGTTCCGTCACCGGGGCTGCCGCTTTTTTGTTGGCGTCCGGAGCAGCCGGCTTGCCTTTGTCTCCGCCGCCGCAGCCGCCCAGCAGCATGCTCATTGCCAGCAACAGGCTGATGGTTACTTTGCCTGCCTTATTCAAAAATGTTTTGCTCATGGTAATCCTCCCATTCTTTATTTTTCACCACTTCCTCCTGCGAAGTGACATAGAACTGAATTTTTGCTTCCGGACGCTGCTGCTTAACAATACTTCGTACGGTAGACAGCGCCAGCTCCGGCGTATTGTTTTCCTGACTCAGATGCGCCAGGAAAACCTGCTGCGGCGGCTTCTTCAAACCTGCCAGCAGATGCCCTGCCGTTGCATTGGCCAGATGCCCCCGGGTCCCTAAGATACGTTTCTGCAGAGCAGGCGGATAACTACCGTTTTTCAGCAGGACCGGATCGTGATTGGCTTCCAGTACAAGGGTTTCCGTCCCGTCCAGCTCTCGCTTTACCAGGTCGCTGATATAGCCGGTGTCCGTCACGTACCCGAACGTATGCCCTTTGCACCGGAATATATAGCCGGTCGGCTCCAGCGCGTCATGGGATGTGGAAAAGCTGCGAACCTGCAGGCTCCCTATGGTAAACTCCGTCTGCGGCGCAAGCACATGCCGGCTGCACAGCCGCAGGTCGATCCGGGGCAGCGTCTGTTTGATGCCCCGCCAGGTTCCCGCGCTGGCAAAAATCGGTATGGAATATTTTTTTATAAAGGTTTCCAGGCCTTTTACGTGGTCGATATGTTCGTGGGTGATGAACACGGCCGCAATATCTGAAGGCTTAAGGCCCAGCTTCTGCAGGCCCTGTGTGATCCGCCGGCAGGAAATGCCGGCGTCTACCAGCACGGCGCCGGATTCACAGCGGACTACCGTCGCGTTTCCCTTGCTGCCGCTGGCCAATACCGCCACCTGAAAACAGCTCATGCCTGCGCCTCTTTTGCAGACGCAGCGGTTGCTGTGCCGTCCGGCATTACATCACCGCCGCCGGCCAGGCGTTCTTCTTCCGCCAGTTTAACACCGGCGCTGCAGCCCAGCCGCACCGCCCCGGCGGCAAGCATGGCCTTTGCCGTCGCGTAATCGCGAATTCCACCGGCTGCTTTGACACGCAGCCTCAGCTTCTTTGCCTGCACAGACAGCAGCGTTACATCTTCCACCGTTGCGCCCGCCTTGTTAAAGCCGGTGCTGGTCTTGACAAAGGCGGCGCCCGCCCGGGCAATCAACCCGCAGGCACGGATTTTTTCTTCTTCATTCAGCAAACAGGTTTCAATAATGACTTTGACAGGCGCAGTCCCAGCAGCGACAACGACCTGGCGGATATCGTCCATAACCGGTTCGTCGTCGTGTTCCTTCAAAGCGCCTACATTGATGACCATATCAATTTCATCGGCGCCGTCCTGCACTGCACGCCGCGCTGCCGCCGCCTTCACTTCCGGCGCGTCGCAGCCCAAGGGAAAGCCCACTACGGAAACTACTTTGATATCCGTCCCCGCCAACTGCTGTTTTGCCGTCCGCACAAAGCAGGGATTGACACAAACGCCCAGGAAATGACTGTCACGCGCTTCCCGGCACAGCTTCATAATATCTGCCGCCGTCGCTTCCGGTTTAAGAAGCGTATGTTCAATAAACCGTTCTATCATAACTCGTTCAGAG
>JAFTZZ010000214.1 GCA_017460905.1 Acidaminococcaceae bacterium
CAGAAAACTTCCGATAGGCGTGCAAAGCTTTGAGAGCTTACGCAAAGACGGTTTCTTATATGTGGATAAAACTAAATACATTTATGATTTGATTCACACCAGTAAGCAGTACTTCCTGAGCCGTCCCAGACGGTTTGGCAAGAGCCTGTTCCTTTCCATGTTCAGGGCGTACTGGGAAGGAAAGAAGGAACTGTTTGATGGCCTGGAAATTGTTAAGCTGGAAGCGGATAACCCGGAGGCGTGGCAGTCTTATCCGGTTTTCTATTTTGATTTTAACAAGGATAATTTCCAACGGGAAACGGCGCTGGAAGAAGTATTGGATGCCCATTTGCAGACGTGGGAAAAAGAGCATAGGGTTGACGACGTCAGCGGTTCGCTGGCCCGTCGTTTCCAGAATTTGCTGAAAGTTGCGGCGGAACGAAGCGGCAAACGCTGCGTCGTTCTTGTGGATGAATACGACAAGTCCCTGCTGGAAGTACTGCATGACGAAAAGCAGGAAGAGCATAACAAGGCAGTATTCAAGGGCTTTTTCAGCACGTTAAAAAGCTACGACGAATATCTGCAGTTCGTTTTAATTACAGGCGTAACGAAATTCAGCAAGGTCAGCATCTTCAGCGACCTGAACCAGCTGAAAGATATTTCTATGAACCTGAAATATGCTTCGGTTTGCGGCATTACAGAAAGTGAAATGCAGGAAACTTTTGCGCCTGAGATACATGAAATGGCCAGGGCGCAGGAATTGACAAAAGATGAATGCCTTGCAAAGCTGCGGCAAACATATGACGGTTACCATTTTCACCCCAAAGCGGAAGGTGTGTACAATCCTTTCAGCCTTTTGAATGCGTTGGGCGATCAGGAGTTCCGCTCCTACTGGTTTGAGACCGGCACGCCGACGTTTTTGGCCAAGAAAGTGAGCGCAACCGGGCTTACTATTGGCGGCTTCGTCGATCATACGCTGTATGCAGATGAGTTGGCGCTTTCTGATTACCGTGCGGAAAACCCGGATCCCATTCCGCTGCTGTACCAGACCGGCTACCTTACGATATGCGGTTATGATACCAGATTGAAATTATATACGCTGGGCTTTCCGAATGAGGAAGTCAAGTACGGTTTCCTGAAGAGCCTTATGTCTGTCTATGTGCCTTCCACTGTCTCGAATACCGGCAAAGATGTGGTTGCGTTGTACCGTTGTATTGTGAAAGGAGAACCGGACGGCGTCAGGAAGATCCTGGAGGCATTGTTTGCAGGTATCCCGTATACAGCGGAGAGAAATCCTTTCGAACACTATTTTGAGTCGGTTCTTTATGTGGTCTTTGTGTTGCTTGGTTTTTATGTGAAGTGCGAGGTCCATTCCAGCCAGGGCCGGGCGGACTGCATTGTGGAAACGGAAGATTATGTGTATATTTTTGAATTTAAATTAGATAAAAGCGCAGAGGAAGCGCTGGAACAGATCGAAGAGAAAGGGTATGCGCTTCCTTACGTTTCCGATACACGGAAAGTGTTAAAGATTGGCGTAAGCTTTGATTCCGCGATTCGTAATATTGCGGATTGGAAAGCGCGGATGGATTAAACAGAAGCTGTGTCAGAAGCCTGGCGCAGCCATTATGGCAGATGAACACAGATGTAGCTTGCAGATTAAATGCAGGCTGCATTTTATTTTGATAAATTTACTCATCAAATTTGAAAATTTTGCGATTTTGTAGTAAAATCCTTATAAAAATTTTGCGATTTTGCGGGTTTTGCCGGTTTTAAAAATTGCGAATGCGGCGAGTAAGAATAAAATGTGTCCCCTTGAAATCAAGGCTTCCGGTTACAAAACCCATGCGTCGCTGGATGCATTCTGCCAAAAATTCCCGGCGCGTGTGCTGTGGAAATATCTTGTCTACACAAAAGATTACGCCAAAGATTCTGATATCATTTGCCTGCCGGTTTACATGACGCCGTTTATTTAAATTTTTCAGTTCATAACGACACTCCTAAAACACAAAATCCGTTCCCCGGTCAAAGGGGGCGGATTTTGTGCTATATCCAGTACTGTTTAATGAGAGGTTGCAGCTTTCAGTTACGGTTAATGGAAAAATTGATATTATCAGCCACGGTATTTGCAGGATGAAAAGAATACTGTTATAATAAATTGAGAGTTGATATCCTGTAAAAAGGAGGGATTGCTGTGATCAGAAAACTTCCGATAGGCGTGCAAAGCTTTGAGAGCTTACGCAAAGACGGTTTCTTATATGTGGATAAAACTAAATATATTTTTGATTTGGTACACACCAGTAAGCAGTACTTCCTGAGCCGTCCCAGACGGTTTGGCAAAAGCCTGTTCCTTTCGATGCTCAAAGCATACTGGGAAGGGAAAAAGGATCTGTTCGAAGGTCTGGAAATTGTTAAGCTGGAAGCGGATAACCCGGAGGCATGGCAGTCTTATCCGGTTTTCTATTTTGATTTTAACAAGGATAATTTCCAACGGGAAACGGCGCTGGAAGAAGTATTGGATGCCCATTTGCAGACGTGGGAAAAAGAGCATAGGGTTGA
>JAFTZZ010000215.1 GCA_017460905.1 Acidaminococcaceae bacterium
GCGCCCTCGTCAATGGTCAGGCTTTCGTTGGGCACAAGCGAGTCCTCGTTCACAGTACGCACAACGCCCGTGCCCGAGCAGGTCGGGCAGGCTCCTTCCGAATTGAAAGCCATCGCCTCCGCACCGGGACCGTAAAACTCCTCGCCGCAAACCGGGCATTTTATTGGCAGCATCAGCGCTACATCCATATTGGGAGGACATGGATGTCCGTTGGGACAGCAATGGCTGCCCAGACGGGAAAACATCAGCCGGAGGCTGTTCAACAGCTCCGAAGCCGTGCCGAAGGTGCTCCGCACACCTGGAATGTCCGGCCGCTGATGCAGCGCCAGCGCCGCCGGGACGTGACGGATTTCGTCCACCTCTGCCTTACTGGCCTGCGTAATGCGGCGGCGGGTATAGGTCGAAAGCGCCTCCAGATAACGCCGGGACCCTTCTGCATACAGCGTTCCCAACGCCAGGGAGGATTTCCCGGAACCGGACACGCCGGCAATCGCCACCAGTTTGCCTAGGGGAATATCTGCATCAATATTTTTAAGATTATGTACCCTCGCGCCACGCACGATGATATGTTGCGGAACCGTTCTTGTATCTTCCCTGTCCTTTTTCGTCTTTTGGGTAATCATATAATCGCACAAGCTCCTTGCTCAATCAATTCCGGCGCAATTGTCACAGCACGCGCCCTTTTATATCATAACGGCGCCGCCGGATTATGCGCCAGAGCGGTCTGGATAAAAGAATCCAGTATCCTCCAGCGGTACGGTTCTTTGCGACAGCCGAGGAAGATAGTGTACCGTACCGGTTCGGCAAAGGGAATGATCCGCATTGCTGCAAGCTGGCTTTCGGTCAGCGCTTTCCGCGCCAGCATTTCAGAGCAGATCATGGCGCCGTTGCCCGCCGCGCACAGTTCCAGCAATGTTTCCATGTTATCCGATTCAATTCTTATGTCAGGCCGGAATCCGTTTTGCCTGAACAGATTCCATGCTATGCGGCCTGCAATAGAATGTTTACTGTTCATCAGGAAAGGACAGGCTTTTATTGCAGCAGGCAGGTCTTTGGTGATTCGAAGCGGTATGTCCAAATCGCCTTGCTGCGCACCGGAACGCGGCGGCTGCCTACGTTCAGCAGTACTGCCGCCTTGCGCGGACGACCGGGTTTGCCCAAGAAGCCTTTCGGATACAAGTAAAACGAATTCTTCCTCATAATACGGAATCAGCTCGACCCCCGGAACCGTTTTTGGAAAGCTGGCGACAGCAATATCAATTTCACCGTTCAGCAGCTTTTCCTGCAAAACCTGGTTAGTTGCTTCCGTAAGAACGAACCGGATATGCGGATGCTTTTTCAGAAACCGGGTAATCAGTTCCGGAAACAGCGCCCTTTCCCTGACAGGCGCTGTCCCGATGCGCAGCTCCCCTTTTTCTTCCAAAGCAATGTCGTTCAATTCCTGTTGCAGGGAACGGACGCTTTTCCTGAAGTCCTGCGCGTAACGCAGAAACACTCTCCCCGCATACGTCAGTTCCAGCGGCGCATGACGGACGAAAAACGGGCTGCCCGCTTCTTTTTCCAGCGCGGCGATATGCGCGCTCAGCGTCTGCTGGGTGATGTGCAGCTTTTCCGCCGCGCGGGTAAAGTTTCGTTCCTGCGCCAGCGTGACAAAATAATCCATGCTTAAAAAGTTCATAACAACATCTTCGCTCCGTTCACCGTTCAGAATTTCGTTGTTTTCTCTTCATGCCTGAACAAAATACAGTTTTATTGCGACAATACAGCAACGCTTTACAGTAAATTTACTGTACCTTATACAAAATATAACAGTTTTATTTTGAGAAGGCAAGCGTTTATAATGGACGGAAAGAAGGTGAACCTATGACTAAAAACCAGTGGATCAAACTGATCTCCGGCCCGGCCGCCTTTACGGCGGTCATTTTCATGTTACAGGGAAGTTTTGGCTTTAACGGAGCGGCGGCCATGGCAACGGCCGTCTGGATGGCACTGTGGTGGATACTGCGTCCTGTTTCCATCGCCGTCACGTCCCTGCTGCCAATTGTAATCAACTCTGTTTTCAGCCTGATTCCCAGCACACAGGTCATCAGCCAGTATTTTTCGGAAATCTGTATCCTGTTACTGGGTTCGGATATGATCTGCATGACCTGGTCCTCTACCGGGCTGGACAAGCGTCTTTCCGTAAAGACGCTGTGCTATATCGGAACATCCATGCAGCAGCAGGTGCTGGTCTGGCTGGGGGCTTCCGCGTTTCTCTCCGTATTCCTGCCCAATGTAGTGGTGGCTGAAATATTCTGCCCCATTGCGGCGGCTATGCTCAGATTCGCAGGCGAGAAAGATCTCTCCCACAGTCTGCTGGCAGCCCCAATCCTGCTGGCAATCGGCTGGGGCAGCGGTATCGGCGGCTTTGGTTCGCCTATCGGCGGCAGCGCCAATCTGGTCGCCATCAGCTATCTGGAAAAAATGACCGGCCATGAATTTATGTATGTAGACTGGGTTATGCGTTTCGCGCCGATCCTGCTGATCGTTTTTCTTCTGAACCTGCTGTTCCTCTGGCATCTGCCCATGCCGGTAAACGAACTGCAGGGAACCCGGGAGTATTTTCAAAAAGTATATGCATCGTTCGGTCCCATGCGCCGCGGGGAAAAGATCGGGCTTTCCGTTTTTGCGCTGGCTATCGCGCTGGCATTCTTACGTCCCCTGTTTGCGGGGTTTCTTCCCGGCCTGAAACCGGCCTACTGTTTTCTGCTCCTGGGTATGCTGATGTTTGTTTTATACGATGAAAACGGATCGGTCATGCTGCGTTGGGAGTATGCGGAAAGTCATGCCATGTGGGGCATGTATTTCCTGTTTGCCAGCGGAATCGCACTAGGCAGGCTGCTCATACAGACCGGTGCGGTAAAACGGCTGGCGGAAGCATTATCCGCATTCCCCTTGGACGGCGGGTTTATCACAGTGCTGGTGTTTGCCGCCTTTACAACGCTGATGGCGGAAATATCCAGCAATACGGCAGCGGCTTCCGTATCCATACCGGTAGTTGCCAGCATCTGCCAGTCCCTGTCCCTGAATCCGGTTCCCTATATTCTGGTCACAATCATCGCCCAGAGCTGTGCGTATGTGCTGCCGGTATCGACCCGCGCCATTCCCGTCGCGTTCGGGCTGGACGCCGGCGTGCAGATTCGGGAAGGCGTGAAGCTTACGCTTCTGAATGTGCTGCTTACGGCATGTATCGGATTCGTCTGCCTGCAGATTCCCTGGTTCGGCAAGCTGTAATCCGTTTTATCGTCTTTCTAAAAATCCCTGACATCCGAAAATGTCAGGGATTGAAGTTCAAAATATTCTGCAGGGCTGCCAGCAGGCCGCGCACGTAAAATGCGTCAGCGCACGCCCGGCAGTTTACGCTCTGTTATAGTTCTCCTTGCCCTGACGGCAGCGCGGGCACTTCCAGTCCGCAGGCAGGTCTTCGAATTTCGTTCCGGGCGGGAAGCCGCGGTCGGGGTCGCCGATTTCCGGATCGTACACATAGCCGCAAATAGAGCAAATCCATTTACCGGTAGCTTCCGCAGCAGCAAATTCGTAATCAACAGGCAGCGGTTCCGGCGGGTTGTCCAGGTCGCAGACCTTTTTGGCTTCCAGGTTTTCATAGCCCAGCGGCGTATGCGTGGAGCAATATACAGTGGGGTTCTTTTTGATAAATTCACGTACGCGGTTCAGCGTGTCCCGCGCCGCGTCTTTGTCTTCGTACACAACAGACAGCTTATTCGCGTACAGCGCTTCGTCGGTGTAGGTCACATCGCCGTGCATCATATAGAACAGACCGTCAGCTTCCGCCACAATGATACTGTTGCCTTTTGTATGTCCCTTTGCGGGAAGGAAGTACACGCCTTCCGCGATTTTCTGGGAAGCAGCGAAAGTGTGGTACGGACCGTCC
>JAFTZZ010000216.1 GCA_017460905.1 Acidaminococcaceae bacterium
TGCGCCGGAAAGATTGTAAAGACAACCGTTCCGAAAATATGACTACATTATATATCACATTATTTCCGAAGTCCATCCGTTAATTGTTTGGAAAAGCAGATTTTTTGTAGTATAATTTTAGGGAAATGCTGTTAAATTACCGTTAAAACATATTTTGCAATTACACCGGTGCGTTTTCAGGCGCACGGTTCTGAAAGGATATCCCTGCGTTATGAAAGACCGTTTACTCTTGTTGCTGGTTGCCCTCGTCTGGGGCACGACCTTTATCTTCCAGCGCGTCAGCACCGGCACCATGGGCACGTTTGCCTTTATCGGGCTGCGGTTTGCCCTGGGCGCCCTGGCGATTTTGCCGCTGGTGTTCTGGCAGAAGCGCCGTCTGAATCAATCTGCCTCCTTGGAAGCAGGCGGTACGGCGAAACGCGACGCCGCCGCAAAAACCGGAAGCGCTGCGCTGCCGGAAGACAAGCCCTGGCCCCTGTGGCTGTGCGGCTGCATCATCGGCTGCATGCTGTTCGGCGGCTCCGCTTTCCAGCAGCAGGCCCTGTTCTACACCACCGCCGGAAAAGCGGCGTTCATCACTTCATTATATATTATTGCCGTTCCCCTGCTGGGCCTTTTGATCGGCCAGCCTTTGCGTATCACCCATATCTTCGGCTGCCTTTTTGCCGTATCGGGCCTCTACTTCCTGGCTTTCCAAAGCGACGGCCAGCCGTTGAACTTCGGCGATTTCCTGACCCTGATCGGCGTTTTGTTCTGGACGCTGCAGATTCTTTTCATTGACCGCTTTGTCCGCTGGTATCCCGGCATTTATCTGGCAGAAGGCCAGTTCATCACCGCATCGGTGCTGGGTTTCCTCGGCGTTCTGCTCACCGGGGAAACGCTTTCCGCCGCCATGATCCGCCAGACGGCAGTTCCCATTTTATACGCGGGCATCATGTCCAGCGGCGTGGGCTACACCCTGCAGATCATCGGGCAGGCAAAGGTCCCGCCGACGGAAGCTACCATGCTGATGAGCTGCGAAATGATCTTCGGCGCCTTATCCGGTTTTATTTTCCTGGACGAGCTCATGACCCTGCGCGAATTTGCCGGCTGTGTCCTGATGACCTGCGGCATCTTTATGGCGCAGCTGCCGGGGCGCATCGTCTGGTATGGAAGAAAATAAGAAGGAGTTGCTTATGCTGTACAATCTGTTTCGGGACGTTGTTGTCCTCAGTTTAACTTTCATCGTCAATTTCCTGATCGTTTCAACCTTTTGGGGACTGGTGGAAATGTTCCAGCCGATCCATTGGCAATGGCTGGCCCAGCTGATGAATTATATCCGGGTCCCTTACACGCCGACGAATGTGATTATCGTTTTATCCGCCCTGACCCTGCTGGTCCCCTGCCTGCTGCACCGCACCTGGTTCATGCAGCGTTACCTGTGCTGGGCTACCAACTGCCAGAAGCCCCAGGGCGAAGCGGCGGAACGGCTGAACCAGGCCATGTCCATCGTCTGCCGGAAGGCCGGCCTCGACATCAGCGACTATAACCTGTATGTCTGCAACACGAAGGTGCTGAACGCCTTCGCCATCGGCAACAATAACATCGCAGTGACCCTGCCTTTGCTGAGCAACATGCCCATCCGCGAGATCGCCGGCATCCTGGCCCATGAAATGGGGCATATCCAGAACCGGGACACGAATACCGCACTGCTCACCAGCACCATGAGTTCCTTCGGGAATTTTGTCATACGGATCTACAGTTACATCACGCTGGTACTTCAAATTATCAGCTTTATCCCTGTAATCGGCTGGTTCACCGCCATCATTTCCTGGTTTTTCCTCATCCAGATCTGGCTTTTCCAGTTCCTGATGCAGCTGCCGTTACATATCGTGACCATGTTCAGCTCCCGGGAAGATGAATACGAAGCCGACCTGTACGCCTGCAAAATCGGGCTGGGCGCGGAACTGTTCAACGGCCTTTCCTACATCAGCCAGGGCGAGGCGCAGATGGGATTCGCCGCCCGCCTTCTGTCCAGCCACCCGGCAACGCGCCAGCGGCTGGAACGGATACGCAATTATGTGAACAGCCATGATACAGTAGTATAACCGCAATGGGCAACAAAACGGATTGAAACGCCGACTCACGGTGCCGCTTCACCGCACCAGAAAATGTTTCATAACATAAAAAGCTGGCTTAGTTTATGTCACTACGCATAAATTAGCCAGCTTTTTTTTAAGAATAAAATTTGGTGGAAATAGGTCGTTCGCTTTTTATGAAACAAGAAGGCAACGAAACTTCTTTATCCTTTTCGTACATATTTCGCCGCCGCAAGTCCGGCCAGCGCACCTTCATAGGCCGCCTTCACCACCTGCAGCAGGCCGCCGGTGCAGTCCCCTGCCGCATACAGGCCCGGCACATTCGTCGCCATCTGTGCATCCACAACGATCCGGTTGTTTTCCACGCCTGCGCCAATCTTGCGGGCCAGGTCTACGCTGCCGGCAGTGCCCAGCGCCACAAACACGCCCTGTACCGGCGTAACCGTACCGTCTTCACTGCGCAGCGCGCTGACGCGTTCCATGCCGTTCACCGTTTCGGACTCAACAGCAGCCAGTTTTTCTGTATGCACTTCGATGGTTTCAGGCACCGTAACCGCCGGTTCTTTCCCGTTCGTGAACAACATCACTTTACTGGCATGGGGCAACAGAATTTCCGCTTCATGCAGCGCATATTCCCCTTCGCCCAGCACTGCCACCGCTTTTTTCCGGTAAAAAAAGGCGTCGCAGATCGCGCAGTAGCTTACCCCTTTGCCCTCTAACGCTTTCAGTCCGGGAAGATTCGGCGCCAGCCGCGTGCTTCCCGCCGCCAGGATTACCGCTTTCGCTTCCAATGCCTGCGCCGGCGTCTGCACCCGCAGCCCGGTAAAGTCGTCGTTCAAGGCAAGCCCGACCGCTTCGCCCTCCGCAAACTGCACGCCCAGCCGTTTTGCGCCGGCGATCCCGTTTTGCTCCAGCTCCGCGCCGCTGACAGGCTCAGCCAGCCCGTAATAATTTTCGATTTTTTCAGCCTTCGCCAACGCCCCGCTGCCGCGGCTGAGTACCGTAACCTCCGCCCCGGCCCGCTTTGCGTATAAGGCGGCAGAAATCCCTGCCGGTCCGCTGCCGATAACTAAAATATCCATACAGATTCCTTTTCCTGATTTTGAAACGAATAGCCGAAAATGAAACGCACGTCATGCACGCCACTCATTTCCGCCGCAGATATAAAATACATTACGCGAACAGCTTCAGCACATTTTCTTTCGGCTGATAGCCTACCGCAGTCCCGATCAGCTGCCCATTTTTAAATGCTGCCAGCGTAGGAATGCTCATCACATTGAACAGCTGTGCCAGCTCCGGGTTGTCGTCAACATCGACCTTGCAGACCTTTAATTCCGGATGCTCTTCCGCAATGCTTTCCACAACGGGCGCCATCATACGGCAGGGGCCGCACCAGGTCGCCCAGAAATCCACCAGTACCGGTTTTTCAGCCTGTAACACTTCCGCTTTGAAATTATCTTTTGTAATTACCATTACTGCCATTTCGATTACCTCTTTTCTGTAGTTTATTAACTTGAAGTTTGCATGCCTGGCTTATTTTACCATATTCAGCAATACCGGTTCCAGGCGCAGCCCGGTGGCACGCTTCATTTTCTTTCCGTCTTTAAATGCAATGGTCGTAGGTATCATCATGATCCCGTACTGTTGGGCAAACGCGGGATATTCTTCCACATCCAGCTTGCAGACCTTGATTTCCGCATGCTTGTCCGCAATGGAATCCAGCGCAGGCTGCTGCATCCGGCAGGGCTGGTCCCAGTTAGCGTAGAAGGTGACCAGTACCGGTTTGTCACAGTCCAGTACTTCCTTCTGAAAATTTTCCGGCGTTACCGTAACTATATTTTCCTTAACGATTTCCATAATTTTCTTCCTTTTTAATTCGTTGAGCCTGCTTTTTTTTAAAAGGCTGCCGCTTGAGAAAGGTGCCTGTCCACATACACATTGTCATTCTATTACCACTTTATTGCCACTTCATGCATCTTTTTCCGGCTCCGGAAGCGAAAACGCGGCAACAAGGCCCGCAATGCCCATGATCCAGAAAATCTGCAGCGCCGCCACCAGTCCCCACTGATCGGCAGCCCAGCCCACAATCGGGGCAAAGATTCCGCCCAGCGTGGTAGAAAGCCCCAAGGTTACACCGGAAGCAAAGCCGGCGTTTCTGGCAAGATAGGTCTGACCCAGCACCACCATGGGACTGTAAGGCAGAAATACGGAGACCGCTGCCGGAACCAGCAGCGCCGTCGCCAGCCACAGATTGACGGTATGCGTCAGCAGGAAATAGGTCGGCACCATGCACATAAACGCAAAACGGATAATTTTGCGATAGCCGAACCGGTCAGAA
>JAFTZZ010000019.1 GCA_017460905.1 Acidaminococcaceae bacterium
CACGCAAGTCAGCAATAAAAATATTCCGCTCAACACTTGTTTTACTTTTTTCACGGTAAGTCCCTCCCTTATTTTACCAAAATATCACACTTGCTGGCGAAAGAACAAACGGTCGCCTGCTGCCGAAGCCGTTCCTTGCGCGCCAACGTTTCCGCGGCGACTTTGTTGCTTTTTCTGTTTTTTATAAAGAAATGACCGCCGAAAGCTGTCATTACGACGACCCGTCCAAAGTGATATCCAGCTTATTCTGGATACAACTTCGCTCCGCAGTTTTCGCAGAACTTACTGCCTGATTTAAGTTTGCTCCCGCAGTTTGCGCAAAACTTCGGAGTATTCATTACGCCGCCTGCCGTAGTACCCTGGCTTTCTTTCAGAGCATTCTCCTGCGTTACGCCAACGTTGTCTGCCGCCCTTGGCGTTTCGTCAGCAGGCTTTTGCCGTGCGGAAATGATTCCGTCAATCGTCCGTTTGGCTCTATTTCCTATCTTCCTGATTTCATCTGATGCATTCGTCTCCCATTTTGACAGATAATGTTTGTCATACTTGCCGCTTTCCGTTGAACCGATAGGCAGCATCAATTTCGTAAACCACGGATTTCCTGTTATAAAAATAACAACAAAAAATGTATACGAAATACTGTGGTCTTCATCATACCCGAATTCCGTTTTATCCCGGATTCTCCGTTCCACTTTTATTTCACACTTTTCAATTTGTGAAAAATCAAAAATATCCGGATTGCTTTGGGCGAAGTCATCGCAGGAAACGGTAAACTTTTGGGAATTATCATCAAGGAAAAGTTTACTGATACCGCCCCGCCACATGGAAATGCTGCGCGTTGGATGAAACGCCGCCACCGCGTTCCTGTTTGCTTCGCGGTATTCCAGATGGCGCTGAATTTCGGCAACGCTTGCTGTTTTCCAGTTTCTGAAATACCATGATATACCGTCGGCGCACTCCTTACAGATTGTGCCGTCCGCAACCTTTTGCTTATCTTTGAACATTAAACTTTTACCGCATATGCCGCAGGTACTGAAGAATCCCATTGGATGACCTCCCAACTGATAAATGCAACAACTATTTTATTCTCTATCCGTATTGCAAAGAACCGTTTTGCTTTGTTATCCCTGACAAGCCTCCTCAGCTTTTGTTAACCATTATTGAATCGTGATACGCCCTTCCCCGTACGGATTGTCGTAGCCGGTAATCTTAGCATTCAGATGGTTCTGGATGTATTCGATGATTGCGTCCGCATCTGTCATTACGTTATCCTTTAACAGTTTGCATCCGTTGAACATAACGAGACCGTTTCCACCGTCCCTGAGCACATAACTTGTGCTTGCCACCGTATATTTTGCGTTCAGGTCAATGGGTTTTCCCTGTACCATAACATTCTTGATACGCCGTTCTCCATTTACCTTCACAAAGCGTCCCTTTTCATCCAGCACGACTCCGGAAGGTACAGAGGAATCAATGGTATAGGACATGCCCGATACCTGCATGAACGCACCGTGTTCTCCCGGATAATAGGAAACGCCAACTTCCAGTGCATCCACAATTTGCTGCCCGGTGGCTTCAACTGCGGAGCACATGTTGCCGAAGGGGAACGACTGTAATATATCGTTATAGGTGAAAACGCCTTTTTGGATCGTTTCACGGACAGAACCGCCGTTCACAATGGCGATATCCGTATCCAGTACTGCCCGGTATGCGTCAGCCGCCAGATCTCCCAGGTTGGATTCCCGTTGGCGCACCATCCGTTTGCCGGTCTTGGGGTCGTCTGCCGTAAGGGTTGCGAATGTTTCCCCCAGCGGCTGGTTCAGTATGGCGTCAAACCGTTTGTTTTCTTTCGCAATGGCTTTAACTACTTTGGAATCTTCTGCTGTCAGGTCTTTTACCAGTGTGGAGGTAATCGTCCCGTCCTCATTAATGACCATCTTGCCTACTGTCTGCAGTTTCATCCCGGTCTGGGCGACCAGCACTTCTTTACCAGCTTTATTGATGATTCGGTGAGGCGGAATGTACTGTTCATGGGAATGACCGTCAATAAACGCATCTACGTCATAGGTATTGGCCGCTATAGCGCCGCTTGTCCAACGGGGCACGGCGCCGTCCGTACCCAGATGTCCTACTACAATAACATGATCCGCCCCTTCCCGGCGAGCGTCGTTAACTGCCTTTTGTACAGATTTGTACAGCTTTTCGCCTGTTTCATCTTCTGCAAAGCTGTAGATAAATTTTCCGTTTTCATCCTGAAAATACTTAGGGGTAGAGGTAATCAGCGTCTCTGGTGTAGTCACACCCACAAAGCCAATCTTTTTGCCGTTCAGCTTGATGATTTTATACGGTTTCAGGCAAAGCCTGCGGGTTTTTACGTCAGCGAAATTACAGGAATAATAGCCGCACTTTATTTTCTTTTCCAGTTCCCAGAAACGCGGCATGCCGTAATCAAATTCATGATTGCCGGGAATGGCAAAATCGTAACCCGCGGTATTTAACACCCGGATGATGGCTTCACCGCCGGACAGCTTGCCCAGAGGCGAGCCCTGCACCGCATCGCCGGCATCCACCATAGCCACGGCAAATCCCTGCTTTTTCAAATCTTTTTTGTATTGGGATACTTTGGCAATACCTACATTGTCTGTAATACCGCAATGGATATCGTTGGTATGCAGAATGATGATTTCTTTACCTGCAGCCAGCACTGCGATGGGAATCAGAAGCGACAGCAGCAATGTAAGTATCGTGCAGTGTAATGTTCGCCAATGGTTATGCATGATAAATCCTCCCTCGATAGTTTGATACATACTATATTTTTACATTTTGCTTCCGCAATTTTCACAGAATTTTGCCCCCGGTTTTAAGGGAGCGCCGCAATTCTGACAGAAGCGCGCCTGCGCAGCGCCCGCTACAGTGGCTGTGTTTTCTGCGTTTGACATTTTCTCCGGCGCGTTCTGATTTTCTGCTGCTTGCTCTTGCTGTAATGTATTTTTCGTTTCCGCCGTTTCATCTTGCAACGTATTTTCTTTCAGCGGTTCTTCTTCCGGCAACGGTATCAAACGCTGTTGCGGCTGTAACGTTTTCTGCCGTTCGATGGCCTGCTGGCGCAGGCGCTCTTTGCGGGCTGAGGTTTCTGCGGCCATTTGGTTGCTCTTTCTGTTTTTCAGGAAGAAATGCCCTCCCACAGCAGCCAGCAGGATTAAAAATGCCGTACCGGATATAATGCGGGTGAGGCGCATAACCCTTTCGGCCTGTTCCTCCTC
>JAFTZZ010000217.1 GCA_017460905.1 Acidaminococcaceae bacterium
CCCGATCGTCATGATCAGGATGCCCCCCGTCGCGCTGACCTCCTGGATCACTTCCGTCGTCAGAAGGTTCTGCATCCAGGACGCCAGCAGGGTTATCGAGCCCTGATACAGTCCCACCGGCACTGCGGATAGCGCCACGCCGGCGCCCATATTCGCACCGAATATCAGGGAAAGGATGCCGTCAAGCATTGCCTTGGCAAACAAAATCTGATGGTTGCCGGTCAGCCCTTCTTCAATACTGCCGACGATCGCCATGGCCCCGATACAGAAAATCAGGCTGGCGGAGATAAATGCCTTGCCAAAGGAACCGGATGTCTGCTTTTGTTCCCCTAACAGTTTCTTTTCCACCCAGGCGCCAAAGCCGTTCAGCTTTCCGTTTAAGTCCAGCATTTCCCCGATGACGCTGCCGATTACGACACTGGCAATAACCAGTATGACGTTCTGGCTTTTCTGCGCCATTTCCACGCCAATCAGAAAGATGCACAGCGCCACGCCGTACATGATTGTTTCCTGCCATTTTTCAGGAAAACCTTTTTTTAAAAGAAGGCCAACTGCGCAGCCGGCAATGATCGCCGCACAGTTGGCCAGTGTACCCAACCCTGTCATAAAAAATCACCCGAATAGATAATTACAGAATTTTTTTCTGCTGTATGAGTTCAATATTGCATACCTGCGCCTTCGAGCCACTTCTTTGTCATTCGCAAAAAGCGCTCGGCCATCGCACAAACTCATTGAATCAGTGTTTCCTTAAACCGTAAACTTTGTCTTCAGCCAGGGCGCCGTCTCTTCTTCGCCGGTTTCCTGCCTGCCCTGCAGCAATTCGCAAATACGGTCCAGATCGTCCATGGAATAATAATCGATTTCAATTTTTCCTACATTATTATTTTTTGAGACGATGCGTACTTTGGTGCCCAGCGCTTCAATCAGGTTTTCCTCAAACTGCCGGTAATGTACATCCGTATTGCCGGATGCACCTTTTTTCCGTTTTTTTCGGCCAGTATCCGCAGCTCCGGCAGGTTTCCCGCTCTTATCCAGGACGATGACCTTTTCGTCCAACACCCGGAGCTCTTTCCCCTCTTTGACGGTTTTTATGACTTCTTCAACGGTACGCGCGCTCCAGCCATGCTCCACCAGCGATTTGCCGATGCGCAGCTGCTGCTCCTTATCCGCCAGCGCCAGAAGCGGCCGGATCTGGCCGGCTGTTACCGTACCGTCTTCTACCAGCGCCTGCAGTTCTGCCGGCAGGTTCAGCATGCGCAGCAGGTTCGCCACCGCCGCCCGGCTTCTGCCCAGCCGTTCTGCCGCCTGCGCCTGGGTGTAGCTGCACTGCTTCATCAGCTCCTGGATTGCTTTTGCTTCTTCCAGCGGGTTCAGGTCATGCCGCTGGATATTTTCCACCAGGGACAGCTCCCGCATCTGTTTTTCATCATAATCGCGGATCAGGACGGGAACCGTTTTCAGCTTGGCCAGCCTGGCCGCCCGCAGACGGCGTTCCCCTGCCACCAGCTCATAGTTCAGGCCTTTTTTACGAACAATCAGCGGCTGGATGATCCCGTGCTTTTTAATGGAATCGCTTAATTCCTTTAACTTTTCTTTATCAAACGTTTTCCGGGGCTGCCAGGGATTCGGACGGATACTTCCTACCGGAATTTCAACGGCTCCGGCCTGTTCCTGCTCCTGCTGCGGCAGCGCCGATTCATATTGGGACTCGCTGGAAGACTGCAGCCATTCCAGCCCTCTTCCCAGACCGCTGTGCTTACTCATCGCCAATTACCTCCCTGGCAAGCTCCTGATACACCTGCGCGCCCTTGCTTCTGGGATCATAAACGATGACCGGTTCGCCATGACTGGGCGCTTCGCTCAGCTTTACGTTGCGGGGAATGATGGTATTGTACATTTTTGCAGAGAAATATTTTTTTACTTCCCGCACCACGTCCGACGCAAGGTTTGTCCTGGCGTCAAACATTGTCATGACGACGCCCTCCAGCTTCAGCGCCGGGTTCAGGTTCCGCTGCACCAGCTGGATTGTATTCATCAGCATGGTAACGCCTTCCAGCGCGTAAAATTCGCACTGGATCGGAATGATAACGGAACTGGCTGCCGTCAGCGCGTTTAACGTTAACAGTCCCAAAGAAGGCGGGCAGTCGATCAAAACGTAGTCATAATCATATTTCACACGCTCCAGCGCGTTTTTCAGGCGGTTTTCCCGGCTCATCATATTGACCAGCTCGATTTCGGCGCCGGCCAGGGAAATCGTTGCCGGCAGCAGGGAAAGGTTATCGTAGGCCGTAGGCACGATTACGTCCTTTGCCGCCACATCATTGACCAGGATATCATAGATACTTTGTTTGATATCCCGTTTGTCCAGCCCCAGTCCGCTGGTCGTATTGCCCTGCGGATCCGAATCCACCAGCAGGACCTTACGGCCTTCCGCAGCAAGGCAGGCCGCCAGGTTGACAGCCGTCGTCGTTTTTCCTACACCGCCCTTTTGGTTGGCTAACGCAATGACCTTTACCACAACATTTCCCTCCATAAACATACAACCGGTTATCTGCAGCTTTTCGGTAAAAACTGTTTATTTCACGTGAAACTTTTTATTTTCCACACATTTATACACATTATGCACAAAGTTATCCACAGGCTGACCCTTAAAAAAGCTTCATAACATTAGGGTCCTTTCGTTTTTTCACATTTTTGATGCGCAAGGTCACGACGACATCATCCCCATCCATTTCCTGTTCCATGCTGGAAGGAATACCGGATTCTTTCACCGTCTGCATGACCTCTTTGATACTGTTCAGGTAGATCCGCACATCATTTACGATGACGATGCGCGGCTTCTTTTTATTTTCCCGGCCTTCTTCTTTTAATGTTTTTTCTACCAGCGCTTCCGTCTGGCGTACATTCAGGTGCTCTTTCAGTACTTTTTTAAGGACCGCCTTCTGCGTTTCCTCATTTTCCAGCTTCAGCAGCACCCGGGCATGCCGTTCCGTAAGATCGCTTTCATGCAGCATGGCGCGGATGGAAGGCGAAAGCCGCAGCAGCCGCAACTTGTTGGCAATCGTAGACTGTTTCTTTCCAACCCGTACCGCCATGGATTCCTGCGTAAGGTGGAAGGTGTTGACCAGCTGTTCATAGCCTTCCGCTTCTTCCAGGTAATGCAGGTCCTTGCGCTGCAGGTTTTCAATCATCGCGATTTCCGCGATCTGCTGTGTCGTATATTCGCTTACGATTACGGGAACCGTTCCCAGCCCGGCCATGGTAGAGGCCCGCAGGCGCCGTTCCCCGGCAATCAGTATATAATTATCCCCAGGTCCGGGTGCCACCAGCAGCGGCTGCAGGACTCCGTACTGACGGATGGAATCTGCCAGCTCCGATAAGGCTTCCGATTCAAATTCCTTGCGCGGCTGATACGGATTGGGCACAATTTTCGAAAGAGGAACCTGAAGAATCTGGACATCTGTGTTTTTCTGTGCTGTTTCTGATTTCAACGCCTCGACGTTCAAATCGTTAAACCCATCCTGCAAGTGTTATCCCCGCTTTCCGTTAAAACTCGATATAAATTACAACTCTATTTTACCATAAAATGACATTGCCTGCAGGAAAAATACTTACAGGGTTCCCAATGGATTTTTTCCCGGCAGGCCTGCTTTGCGCGGATAAGCGGCAGGCGTGTCTTTTATTTTCCGGATTACGATGATTGCCCTGCCGTCATCTAATCCCGGCAGTGACACTTCTTTCACCGACGTCATTTTACCGCCTAACAGACTGACGGCTTTTTCGGCCTCGGCGATTTCTTCGTTATACTTGCTTCCTTTCAAGGCGATTACGCAACCGCCTTTTTTTACCAGTGGAAGACAGTACTCTGCTAAAACGGAAAGCCTGGCAACAGCCCGGCTGACGGCAATATCCGCTTTGCCCCGCAAATTTTTGCTGCGGCCTGCGTCCTCTGCCCGCATATGCTCGAAACGGATATTTTTTAATTGCAACGCATCTGTCACCTGCTGCAAAAAACTGAGCCGTTTGGCCAGGGAATCCAGCAATATTAAATGTAAGGAAGGATCGTAAATCTTCAGCGGCAGACCGGGAAACCCCGCGCCAGTACCCACATCAATGACGGTTTTCCCTTGCATCAGCGCTACGTCATAACAGAGCAGCGAATCGATAAAATGCTTGACCGCCACATCCGACGGCGATGTAAGAGCCGTCAGGTTCATCACCTTATTCGTTTCCGTGAGCCGGTCAAAATATATGCCGAACTGCTGCAGCTGGTTTTGGGAAAGCGCAATCCCTGCAGCGCTTCCTTTTTCTGCCAGCAGCTCCACGCATTGCCGCGCCTCCGGGGAAAGCTCTGTCTGCAGCACTGTTTCCTTCGCGTCAGTGGGAATCATTTTCAGCCTCCTGCCGGCGGCGGACCTCCAGCGCAATCATCAGCACGCCGATATCCGCAGGCGATACGCCGGAAATCCGGGACGCCTGCCCCAGCGATTCCGGACGGACCTTATCCAGTTTTTCCGCCGCCTCATTAGACAGTTCTTTCAAAGAAAAATAATCAATGGAAGACGGAATTTTTTTGTTTTCCAGCCGCAGGGCCTTTTCGACAGCCTGCTTCTGTTTCAGTATATATCCGTCATATTTGCACTGGATCTCTGCCTGTTCCCGGATAACCGGCGGAATTTCCGGCGCGCCGAAAAATGCCTGCAGTTTCTCATAAGACATTTCGCTGCGTTTTAACAGCGTGGCAAGGTTTTCCCCTTTTTTCAGCGGCACGCTGCCGGCCGACACCAGCTTTGCGTTGGTCTCTTCCGTCGGGGAAACCTGTGTTTTTTCCAGAAAATGCATGACCCGTTCGATTTCAGAACGTTTCCGGGTAAACTGCGCCCAGCGTTCATCTGTGATCAGGCCTATTTCACGCCCCTTTTCCGTCAGGCGCAGATCACCGTTGTCCTGCCGCAGCAGAAGACGGTATTCCGCCCGGGAAGTCATCATCCGGTACGGCTCATTCGTCCCTTTCGTCACCAGATCGTCGATCAGTACGCCGATATATGCTTCATTGCGCCCTAATACCACCGGCTCTTTATGTTGCAGCCGGCGGACCGCATTGATACCTGCAATCAGCCCCTGCCCGGCCGCTTCTTCGTAGCCGCTGGTCCCGTTCGACTGTCCGGCAGAAAAAAGTCCTTTGATCCGTTTATGCTCTAGGGAAGGTTTCAGCTGCAGCGGATCCAGGCAGTCGTAATCGATAGCATATCCGGGCCGCATCATCTTTACATGTTCCAGCCCGGGTATGGTCTGCATGAACTGGATCTGAACGTCTGCCGGCAAGGCGGAGGACATCCCCTGTACATACATTTCGTTGGTGTTCAGCCCCTCCGGTTCAATAAACAGCTGGTGCCGTTCTTTATCCTTAAAACGGATGATCTTCGATTCGATGGAAGGACAGTAGCGGGGGCCCACCCCTTCAACCAGTCCGTTAAACATGCCGGAACGGACCAGATTATCCTTGATGATCTGGTGCGTGACCGGGGACGTATAGGTCAGCCAGCAGGGAACCTGGTCCCTGTGGGTTATGGTACTTATATAGGAAAAGTTACGCAGCTCCGCATCCCCTTCCTGAATCTGCATCTTGGAAAAATCCAGGCTGCGGCGGTCTACACGGGCAGGCGTCCCTGTTTTGAAACGCTTCAGTTCGATGCCCGCTTCCAGCAGTGATTCCGACAGCTTATTTGCGCTGCGCAGCCCGTTCGGCCCGGATTCGTAATTGACGCTGCCAAACACGATTTTACTGCGCAGATAGGTGCCGGTACATAAAATGACGCTGTTTGTTTCAAAAATTTCCCCTGTTTCCGCTTCCAC
>JAFTZZ010000218.1 GCA_017460905.1 Acidaminococcaceae bacterium
AGCCCCCGGCTCCCGGGAATCAGCTTCAGCAGCGAAAGCAGGATCGCGCCGCTGCCGGTCCCGATATCCAGTATATCGACGGTTTGCTTCCCGTCCGTGTGTACGCCTTCCGCAGAAGACATCTGATTATGATTGTCTGCCGGGCTCTCTTCAGCGTCTGACTCCGGTTCGCCCAAGGGCGCCCCGAAAGCCAGGCCGGCCCGCTCCGCCGTCTCGGCCGCCAGCGCCTCACGGTCCGCAACCTCCTGCTGCCAGGCCGCAGCCTTGTCCGGATCCGTTTCCTGCTGCAGCCGTTCCGCAGAAACCTCCTTCACTCGGGCAGCCGCGGCCTTCGCCTCTTCCGCCTTTTTCCGCCAGAAGGCTTCCTTTTCCAGCTGCGTCAGGGATTTTCCCGTACAGCAGTGCACTAATTTTTCCACTACCAATTCTGTTTCCGGCCGGGGGATCAGCACCGCAGGAGTCACCTTAAACTCCAGCTGCAGAAAGGTTTTATGCCCGATAATATAGGCCAGCGGTTCCCAGGCCGCCCGGCGCAGCACAAACTCTCTGTACTGTTTCAGCTCCTCCGGCAGCAGTTCCTGCTGCAGCCGCATGAACAACTCGATCCGGCGGCAGCCCAACACGTCACAAAGCAGTACCTCCGCATCCAGGCGTGGATTTTCCAGCCCCTTTCCGGCAAAGTACTGCTGTGTCCATTGCAATATTTTGTTTACAGTCCAAACGGCCTGTTCTGCCATCTTATTTCACCTGCTGTAATTTTTCTGCCTGTCTTGCCGTCACCAGCGCGTCCAGCAGCTCCGACAGGTCGCCGTTGACCACTGCGTCCAGCTTATGCAGTGTCAGGCCGATGCGGTGATCCGTGACCCGCCCCTGGGGATAGTTATACGTCCGGATCCGCTCGCTGCGGTCCCCGGTCCCCACCTGGCTCTTGCGTTCCGCCGCCTCCGACTGCTGCTGTTCCTGCTGCTTCATCTCCAGAATACGGGAACGCAGTACCCGCAGGCATTTTTCCCGGTTCTTCAGCTGAGACTTTTCATCCTGGCACTGGGCCACGATCCCGGTGGGAATATGGGTCATGCGTACCGCGGACTCCGTCTTGTTCACATACTGCCCGCCGGCGCCCCCAGCCCGGAAGGTATCAATCCGGATATCCTCCATGCGGATATCCACGTCCACTTCCTCCGCCACCGGCAGCACCGCTACCGTACAGGTGGACGTATGGATCCGCCCCTGGGATTCCGTCTCCGGCACCCGCTGCACCCGGTGCACGCCGCTTTCAAACTTCATGCGTCCGTAGGCGCCCGCGCCGGAAATCTGGGCCACCACTTCCTTGAAGCCGCCCAGTTCCGTGGGATTGGCATCCATCAGCTCCACAGACCAGCCCATGGTATCCGCGTAACGGGTATACATGCGGAACAGTACCTCCGCAAACAGGGCCGCTTCTTCCCCGCCGGCGCCCGCGCGGATCTCCAGGATGATGTCTTTGTCATCGTTGGGGTCGCTGGGCAGCAGCATCAGGGTCAGCTTCTGTTCAAAGGCCTCCAGTTCGGGCTTCAGCGTCTCCGCTTCCTCCCGGGCCATTTCCGCCAGCTCCGGATCGCTGTTTTCCTCCGCCACGGCCAGATCATCGTCATACTGCGCCTTCAGGTCCTTGTATTCCCGGTAGGCAGAAACAATTTCCTGCAGCTTCGCGTGCGCTTTCGCATATTTTAAATACTGATCCGGGTCAGAGACCACATCCGGATCGGACAGCTTGGCCTCCAGATCCAGATATTTTTCCTCCACCCCGTGTAATTTCTCTAACATGTCTTTTCCTCACAGGAAACCGATACCGGCACGGCCTCTGCCATGGCCGGCGCCTGCAGCGCAATGGCATCCGGTACTTTCAGTTCCACCTTCTGCAGTTCTTCCTCCGGCAGCACCGCCTTCACAGAAGCAATCGCTACCTCGATCATCTCGTCGTCCGGCTCCCGTGTAGTCAGCTTCTGCAGCAGCAGCCCCGGCATAATCAGCCGGTGTACCCAGGGCTTGTCGTTGTTCTTTCCGGCAAAACGGATCAACTCATAACTGATGCCCGCCACCACCGGCATCAGCAGGATGCGCGACAGGATGCGCTCCACCAGGCCGGGCCAGCCCAAAAAGGCAAAGATAAAGATACTGATGAGCATGACGATCATCAGGAAGTTGGTGCCGCAGCGGGGATGCAGACGGGGAAAGGTCCGCACGTTCTCCACGGTCAGCGGCAGTCCCGCTTCGTAGGTAAAGATGGTCTTGTGCTCCGCCCCGTGATATTTAAACACACGCTGGATATCTTCCATAGAAGAAATGGCAGCGATATATACCAGAAAGATGCCCATCCGCAAAAAGCCTTCCGCCAGATTCAGGGTCAGGCTGCTGCCGGTCCACTGCTGCAGGAAGCGCATGGACCAGGTGGGGATCGCGATGAACAGACCCACCGCCAGCGCCACGGACACCACCATGGTAAGGGCCATCTCTTTATCGTCCATCTGCTCCTCTTCCTCGCCGGACACCTGGGCGGAATAGCTGAGGGCCTTCATGCCCATCACCAGCGACTCCACCAGAGCCACCACGCCCCGGAGCAGCGGTTTTTTCAGGATCGGATGCCGGTCGGCAATGCTGTTGACCGGTTTTACATCCACATCAATGGCGCCGTCCGCCTTGCGGACAGCTACCGCCACATCTTTGGGACCGCGCATCATCACCCCTTCGATGACCGCCTGTCCGCCAATACTCAGTTTAGCCATAATTACTGTTATCTCCAATCAACGTATGTTGAATTTGCAAAACGCGGCGGCCGGAGATTCTTGTTTGTCCAGCCGCGTGTGAAGAGTTTACAAATTTGTCAAAATAACCCTATATACAACTACAGCAGAGCCGAAGCTCTGCTGTGTGAGTTGCTTTTATTTGCTTTCTACATTGTAACGCTTGTTGAATTTTTCGATACGGCCGCGGGCTGCTACATTGCGCTGCTGTCCGGTATAGAACGGATGGCATTTGCTGCATACGTCCACGCGCAGTTCCGGCTTTACGGAACCGGTGACGAAGGTATTGCCGCAACCGCAGGTTACTTTGCAGTCAGTATAAAATTTCGGATGGATTTTTTCTTTCATTTCTATGCACCTCTTTTTTTATTTACCTTAATGTTTCCCGACATTAACGCTTCACTATAATACCACACTCTTTGACCGAGCGCAAGTGTCAGTTTTGTAAAATCTGAATTTAGCTGTGCATGAACGCTATGTCAGGCAAAGGCATCGCAAAACCGTCAACGATTGCTATTTTATGGGTTCATGCGCCTGTGGCTTCGAAACTCGGGCTTTGCCCTCAGACAACCTCGCCACGACGGCACCTTTCACCTCATAAAATGACGCAATCGTTTCCGAAGTTTTGCTTATGCCTTCGCCATGCCGCAGCGTTTATGCAACTGAATTTTTAAATGTTCTTGCCAGAGCTGATGCCACCTGAATAAGCGAAGCGCTCCCGCAGGGTGCGAGGAAGAAAAGAA
>JAFTZZ010000219.1 GCA_017460905.1 Acidaminococcaceae bacterium
GACGGATTTGTGGAATTGACCACGGGAACCGCACAGGAAATGAATGTCGACCGTCTGGGCAGGCTGATATAGTTTGCCCGGACTTTTTTATTAGCGCGAAAGGATGGAAGTTGATGAATCTTTTTACCCCTGCTGAATTTACGGAAAATTACGCCCAGGCCGGCGTGAAAAAAGCGTCCCTGCCGGTTTCCAAAATGCTTGTTTTGGGAATACTGGCCGGGTTCCTGATCGCTATGGGCGGCGCGACGGCCAGTACGGCGTCCCACGCCATTACCAATGCGGGATTGTCGAAAATGGTCAGCGGCCTGCTATTTCCTTTTGGTCTGGCAATGGTCATCCTGACCGGGGCGGAACTGTTTACCGGTAATGTGCTGATCAATATTTCCGTGTTTGAAGGAAAAACAGGCTTCGGTTCCATGCTGCGCAACTGGTTTTGGGTGTATATTGGAAACTTTGTTGGCGCGGTGCTGGTGGCGGCGGGCGTTGCCTTTCTGGGCTGCCTGAATCTGTCGGGCGGCGGGTTTGCCGTATCGGCCATGAAAGTGGCTGCGGCCAAAAGCTCCCTGTCCTTTATGAAAGCGGTGGGATTGGGCTTTTTCTGTAATGTGCTGGTGACCATCGGCGTCCTGATCAGCCTGGGTGCAAAGGACACGATCGGCCGGTTTATCGGGGCTTATATGCCGGTAGCGTTTTTCGTCATCTGCGGCTTTGAACACAGCATTGCCAACATGTATTATGTTCCCGTGGGTATTTTTGCCGCGTCAGAACCTGCGTACCAGGCGCTGGCTGTGAAGGCCGGCGTGAACCTGTCTGCGCTGAACTGGGGCAGTTTTGTAACAGGAAACCTTATCCCCGTTTCAATCGGGAATATTTTGGGTGGACTGGCAATCAGCTTTGTGTTCTGGTATTGCTACGGGAAAAAATAACAAAAATCTTTCATATAATCCTGGAGCCTGCAAAATACGCAGGCTCTTTTTTCATGCCGTTAACAGCATGAATTGTGTCAGATTCGGATACAGATTGATTTAATAAAACGGTAATTAACATAAATGGACATTGACAAAAAATGAGGATCCGTGTATCATATGTATACAAAAATAATACGTAAAAGGATTTTCAACCCAAATAAATTGCGAAAAATTAATTTATAAGAATTCGAGGAGAAAAAAGATGAATGAACAATTAGTAAAAGTGGTATCTGCCAGCCACGCTAAAGCGAATAACGGCTATCCTTTATACGTTGCGTTTAAAAATGCAGCTTTACCCGTAAGAAGCATGGGCCAAACGGGGCTGGATCTGTTGAGGGATGCGATTTTATCGTATCTTCATTATGCGTTGGATGCGATTCAGTATGATGAAAATCAGATAGCCGGACATTGTGTGCGTTATGCGGAGTATTACTATCATAGCCATACAATCGAAGACCGGAAGAAGATAATGGAATTGCTGAAAGGTCTGGTATTTGACCAGATTCAGCTCCTGCCGATAGAAAGAGCCAGAAAATCTTTCCTGGCAACGGATATTTATGAAAACATCCATGCAATCATTATTGCCGGAATCAAGCAGTGCAGTGAGGTGGTTGAATAATACGCGCAGGGCGTCTTCTCGAACAGAGGAATCCGGAGAAACAGATATATCAGGCATCAGGACTGGACCTAACGAACGTTAGCTGATCCGGTCCTGTTTTATTTTCCCGAAAAGATTCAGGTAAAACAGTAAGAATCAGGAAAAAATTTTGCTTGATTCAAAAAAGGGGTTGACAAAACAGAAAACATAAATTATAATTCAAGTATACAAAGAGAATACAAAACAAAAACATAAAGTGTTCTCTAAAAAATAATCATAACGCCGCAACAATGGCGTACACATTAATGGGTTAAGTGAAAGGAGAATTTATCATGAGTAACACAAGAAATTTTATGCTTCCGTTTTTCGTTCTGGTTTTATTGGCAATGTTTGTCGGTATGAATACTAAAATGCAGCCGGTACGGAACAGTGCTGCAGCGCAGCAGGAAACGCGTGTGGAAATGGCTGTTGAATCCGCAGTGAACAGTGTCCAGGGGCTGGCGCCGGAACAGAAGCAGGTCATGCTGCAGATCATGAACACATCTTCTGAAAACTGAGCTGGCTTCTGCAGACAGCGTTTTGGTCCGGCAGTACGGACTGCAATGAAAAAAGGCCAGACTACATTGCCTGTGTAGTTTGGCCTTTCGTATTTATCAATTGAACGTCATTAAGATATTTTAACTGAAAATATCTTTGCATCAACAGATAAGGTTTTAATTGTTTAAAAGATTTTGCACAAAGGTTACTTCGGTATTCCGGATATGCTGTTGCATCAGCGAGCAGGCTTTTTCCAGTTCGCCGGCGACCAGCAGGTCTATGATTTCGATATGCTCGCGGGCCGCTTCCAGGATACGCGCATCGGTTTCCGCTTTTTGGGAGCGGATTTGCCAGGAATGGTTGGTAATATAATTCATCAGGAACATGAGATGGGAATTGCCGCTCTGCTCATATAAAAATGCGTGGAATTCATAATCGATGCTGTTCAGGCTTTTTCTGTCACCGACTTCTATGGACTTAAGGATTCTCTTTTTAAACTCGGTCAGTTCTGCTGTCCTGTTTTGGATATTGGCGCAGGCGATTCGCATCAGGGCCGGTTCAACGACTCTTCGAACTTTGAACAGATTGATCATTGAATCCAGTGACAACGTGCTGACACGGGCGCCTTTCTTGGGAATCATTTCTACGAAATTCTGCCGTTCCAGACGGTTTAATGCCTCCCGGATAGGAGTGCGGCTGACGTTCAGCATCTGGCACAGTTTCATTTCGTCCAATGGCGTGCCGGGCTGTAGCTCGTTGGTCAGGATCTTTCGCAGAAGTACCTGATAAACGTGGTCTTTTAAGGGAGATTTACCATCAGTCATCATTGAGGCCTCATTTCTGTTGAATTGGGAAATTATTGATATGAATTATAAATAAGCAATACATAATACATTATACCTTAATTATATCGCAAAAATGCATTTTGACAAGCGATTTGTATTGGCTGTGTATCCGGAGGAAGATATGAAATATTTAAAGCAATTTACTGTGGTCCTTTTGTTTGCGTTTATCGGAGAAGCGCTTCATTTTCTTTTGCCGCTGCCGGTTCCGGCAAGTATTTACGGATTGATCGTCCTGTTTCTTTTCCTTTATAAAAAAATTATTTTACCGGAAGACATAAAGGAAACGGCTTCGTTTTTAATTGAGATTATGCCGTTATTCTTTATTCCGTCTGCTGCCGGACTTGTGCGAATCTGGAATTTGATCGCTGCAATCTGCGTACCGCTGACAATGATTGCCGTTATTGCAACCTTTGCAGTGATCGCTGTAACAGGAAAGGCCGTTCAGTTTGTAATCAATTTTGCGAAAGAAAAAGCTGATTTGCAGCAAACAGATACATGTTTTTTTAATACCAACGTAAAATTTTATGGGAGGTAATAGCATGGAAAGCGCATTAACGCATTCCGCAATCTGGGGAACGCTGCTTACCCTGGCGGCTTATATGGCGGGAGTATTTTTGAAAAATAAATCGAAAATGACGGTCATGAATCCGTTGTGTATAGCGATCATACTCGTAATAGCTGTGTTACTGGTATTTCATATGGATTATGAAGCATACCGTTCCAGTTCACAATATATCACCTATCTTTTGACGCCGGCTACTGTGTGCCTGGCCCTGCCGCTTTACGAGAGACTGGATTTACTGAAAAGCAAATTTAACATTGTGCTGGGCGGCATACTGACAGGGGTGCTGACTTGTTTTGCTGTGGTGTTGGCGTTATCGGGGCTGTTCCATCTGACCCATTCCATGTATGTTACTCTGCTATTAAAGTCGGTAACCATGGCTATCGGTGTAGCAATCGTAGAACAGCTGGGCGGATATGTGCCGATCGCGGCGGCCGTTATTATTGTTACCGGACTTTTGGGAAACATGTTTGCGGAACCGATTTTCCGTATTTGTAAAATTGAGGATCCGGTTGCCAGAGGGCTGGCGCTGGGGACTGCGTCCCATGTAATCGGGACGGCGAGAGCTATGGAGCTGGGACAGACGGAGGGTGCTATCAGCAGCCTGGCGATTGTGGTAACGGGACTGGTAACTGTGATTCTGGTAAATGCTTTTGCTGTTTTGTTATAAATGATTGGAGCTGACAAAAAAATATTGTATAATAAAATCTGCGAAAGCAGATAATCTGACCTGCTTGTAATACAGCAGGTTTCTTTTTTGGCGAGGCAGTATCCATGCTTATCTTAACGGTTGAGAATCTTTCCCACAGCGATGGGGAACGGACGCCTTTTAAAAATGTATCGTTTAA